>CAMNMM010000013.1:0-9019 GCA_946544655.1 uncultured Caryophanales bacterium
AGATCGTAACGATTTTAAGTAACATCATCATTGGTGTGACCATTTTAACTTTCATTGCTTATCAGCATCAGGAAAGTTTAGAACTTAATAAGTCGTTTATTGGTTCAATTGTCTTAGCCATAGGCGCAACCGAGATGGTTGAATTCCTCTCGCTAAAAATGCTTGGAAAATTACGTAATATACCTAATGCAATTGTCGCGGGATTATCAATGGTACTTGGTGTGTTAATCATGGCAATTGATATGGAATTAGCGACCACGTGCGTCCTTTGGGGTATTTGTAGCATTGCTTTCCAAGTCATTAAAATCGCTAACGCTGGTTATAACATTCTTAAGCAACCATTCCTTAATATTGTTATTATTATTCTCTGTGTTACTGAAGCGATATTCTCCATCTTCTTAATCACAAGGAATGTTGAAGCTTTAGACCACCACTTCATATTCATCGGCGTTTCACTTCTCGTGGAAGCCTTCATATTAATCATCGAATTTATTATTCATCGCTATCAAACAAGATAGAAGAAAAGAGGACTTTGTCCTCTTATTTTTTGGCTTTCTTTTCTTGTGAACGCTTATCATTGATTTCTTTCATTTCCGGTTCATCAATGACCTTTTTGCCGTTCTTATTAGCCCAGTCCACACAGCCGTTTAATACGAGCTTTAAGAATGGACGTGGCACTTTGACAAGCATCTTAAGGGCGGCATCGGTGAACTTAACATCGGTATTAAGTCTATCCGCGGCATATCTAACAGAGGAGATATCAACTTCTCTATTTGGAATTGCAATCGCATCTGGCTTTTTAAAATCAGAACACCAGAAGTATTTACTATCTCTATAGCCCCAGTTAGTGGGTAATGGGCAGTAATTACTACGTGTCGCACCATTGATAATGGAGTTATAGTATTTCTCTTTAATGAGGATGTGATCGATTCTTAAGATGAAGTGAGCGCCGAATTTAGAAGTAATACCATTGAAGTCGTGATATTTATAACCATCATAATCTTCTAATACTGGATCATCTTGTGCGTTATCTAATTCGCTCATCCATGTACATTCAAATACTTGTAACGCTTCATCGAGAATCTTTGGATATTTTTCTTCAGGATGTTCATCTTGCGATAAGCCATCTACTGGAGTGAATCTAAAGTTTTTCATCTTTTCTTCTGGTGTATCACCTGGGAAACCACAGTCGACATGTTGAGCAAAGTTCTTTTTGCTATATGGTAAGAAATTAATTGTGCATTTCTTATGTCTTAGTAAACCTTTTGCGGTATTAGATGTGTTTCGGCACTCTAATATCATCGCGTAGAACTTCTTACCAGCGATATAGTAAGGAAAGATTAATGAATAGGCACCATAGGAAGTTAAAGTACCATCTTCATTAAGTGTGCCAATTAAAGTTAATGGCATTGGAAAGAAACTGGAAGACTGGTAAAAATTATCAGTAATCCTAATACTTTTAAATTTACTGTTCATATATGTAACCTCGTCACTATTATAGCCCTTTTATTTATAAAAAGGTTGACAAAAAGTCGTTTAGGACTTAACTTGCTATTGGATGAAAGCGTTAGTTTTAACGCAGAAAGATAGGTAATTATGGAACAAACTGTTCAGAATCAATCTACGTTTAAGTTGAATTACAAACGTACATTTTTAATTGGCTTTGCATTCTTTGGTATTTTGCTTTTATGGCAAGTTTATGACTTATGGTGCCCAACATTTTTAAGTGAAATGTTCGCAAAAGCATTCTATCCAGAATACGAAACACTCCGTCAAATTAATACTCCTGAGGCTATTGCCCAATGTGGCGATATCGTCAAGAAAGTCCAATACCCTGTTGGTATTATGATGGCTATTGATAATATTGCCGCGTTAATCTTAATGCCAGTATTTGGTCATTTATCAGATAAAACAAACACCAAGATTGGTAAACGTATGCCATATATTTTAGTTGGCACATTCGTTTGCTCTATCGCTTTCCCATTTATTCCTGTTTTATTCCATTTCAATCAATTAGCGGGTGTCATCGTCATGATGGCGGTTGTTGTCTTATTTGCGATGATGTATAGAAACCCAGCGGTTGCTTTAATGCCAGATATCACACCAAAACCATTACGTAGTAAGGCCAATGGCATTATCAACATCATGGGTTACATCGGTGGCGCATTCGCCACTGTCGTTGGTTTAGTGTTCGTTTTAAGTGAATATTTAGGAACTGCAGTCGCCAAAGAGACTAATGCTGATAAAGGATGGGTTGCAGGTTTATACAAACCACACACCTGGGCTTATAACAACATTTGGGCGGTTATGGGACCATTCCTTGTTGCTTCTGTTTTAATGCTCATTTCCGCAGTTGTCTTATTCATCCTTGTTAAAGAAAACAAGATTAGAGATGAAATGAAAGATGAATTAGCGAGAGGCGAAGCCGTTAGCGAAACTGCGGATAAAGTTGATGATGATAAACCATTAAGTAAGGCTAATAAGATTATGTTATTCCTTATCTTAGGCGCTGAGTTCTTCTGGTTTATGGCGGATAATGGTATTTCCACATTCCTCAATAACTACGTTATCTATGGCACTCATTCCGAAAGTACAAGCACGATGATCTTAACCATCTTAGGTGGTGTCGGTAGCGTCGTTGGTTTCGCAGTCGGTGGCATTATCGCTAGTAAGATTGGTCGTAAGTGGACATTATTTGGTGGTTTAGCGTTAACCCTAGGCAGTTATTTCATCTGGGCATTGTTAACATTCACCGCTGGTTTACCACATGGTTCAATCCCAGTTTGGTTATATATCATTTGGTTAATTAAAGGCTTTGGTATGTCCTTAGTCCACGTTAACTCCTTCCCAATGGTCGTTGAATTATGTAATAGTAAAAAGATTGGTAGATTCACAGGTTACTATTACGCCGCTAGTATGGCCGCGCAAACAATCACCCCAATTGCCCTAGGTTCATTATTATTCATTGATGGCTTTGACTGGAGATTCTTACCAGTGTATGCTGGTGTCTGTATTGTTATCTCCTTAGTGGTTTTCTTCTTTGTGAAGAACGTTAAAACCACAAAGACAACATTTACAAAAGGGTTAGAAGCTTTAGGAGAAGTTGAAGAATAATTTAATATGAAACCATTATGTATCGCACATCGTGGCAAGCACGATAAATACTTTGAAAATACATTAAACGCCTTTAAAGAAGCGGGAAAAGATGAATTCTTTGGTATTGAAACTGATATTCATTTAACCAAAGATAACTATTGGGTTGTCCACCATGACCCAGACTTCTTAAGCAATGGGCAAAAATACGTCATCGCAGACATGACAAAAGACGAAGTTATCAAGTTGCACTTAGATAATGAGCAAGATGATAAAGAGGCTTATATTCCGCTTTTTGAAGATTATTTAAAGATTTGTAAAGAAAGTGGTAAACGCCCTATCATTGAATTCAAACCTAAAAACCCAAAAGGCAAGTATTTAAAGAAGCTCGCCAAATATATTGACGAATATATGGGTTTAGAAAATGTTACATTCATTGCCTTCTATCCTTGGCCACTCATTAAGCTAAGAAATAAATATCACAAAAGAGTGCATCTCCAACTTCTTTTAGAAGAAGGCCACTACAAGATGCTTTATAAGTGGGCAAAGTTCTTCAAAATGGATATCGATATTGAAGATAGATTATTAACGCAAGATCTCGTTGATATCTTCCACAAAAAGAACCTTAAAGTTAATGTCTGGACAGTGGATGATGAGAAGATGCTTAGAAAATTAGAGGACATGGGTGTTGATTATATCACCACTAACGTCTTCCAACAAAAGGACTAATCAAAGCAAGGCTGACGATGTCGGCCTTTTCATTTCAAATATTTGACACGATTCTTTTGTAATATTTAACAAATTTTACAAAGTATTGTATTATCATTTTATCTAGAAAAAAGGGGATTACTATGAAAAAGATTTTAGTATTTGGTTTAACCGCTTTATCAACATTCGCTTTAATGGGTTGCGATATGATCACTGGTTTATTTGAAAAATCATATAACTACAATGATTTCAAAGCCTTATTAGCTGATCGTAAATTATCATTCAAAGCCACAAAAGCTACCGCTGAAATTGATAAAGATGGTGATAAATCCACTATTAACTACACTTATAAAGATGGTGAATGGAAATACAAGAGTACCATTCTTTCTGCCGAAGTTGAACTCACTGAAACATTAGATGTTGTTACTGATGCTAAGGCTTGTGAACTCTCCGCTGCTTTAGTGGATAAAAATGTAGATGAGTTATTCAAATTTTATGCCAAAGGCGATGCTTATCGTATTACAGCAGAATACAAAACAGATGAAGAACAAATCAAATTAGAATATAAGTATGGTGCTGATGGTTTAGTTACTTATAGATATAACAAAAACACAGATTTAAAATCTGTTAAAACAACTGAAAAGAAAATCAACTATACCTATTCTGAATAAGATTTAAGTAAATTAGTTAAATCTGCAATTGAATCAATTATAAAGGTTGGCTTACGGTCAGCCTTTTTAAATTCTTCTAAAGTGGTTTCCCCACTTAATACGGCAACTGTATCTACACCAGCGTTAAGACCAGCGACAATATCTGTATAGTAGCGGTCTCCAACCATCATGGTTTCTTCCTTAGTAACACCAAACTTTTCCATGACTTGATAAATCATTGTTGGTTCTGGTTTTCCTAAGAAAATAGGTGCTTTATCAGTGCACATCTCAATCCATTTGCAAAGTCCACCACAATCTGGGATATAGAATCCATCTTCGATTGGGCAGCGATAATCCATATTAGTGGCAATGAATTTGCTACCTTTTTGAATATATAAACATGCGGTCTTTAATTCGTCATAAACTAATTCGGTATCAAATGACGCTAAGACGACATCAGGTATTTCTTCTTGATAAGTTTCAATAAGTTGGAAATGTTTCTTTAATTCCTCTTTAAATGATTTCACGCCTAACACATAAAGAGTTTTAACTTGTTGATCTTTTAGATACTTAATTGTGGTATCGATAGATGAATAGAAATTATCTTCATTACAGTCGATACCCATCCTTTTGATTTTATCAACGTAGAACGCTAAGGAGTGGGAAGAATTGTTAGTCAAAAAAACAAACGATATTTCGTTTTGTTTAAAATATTCGAATGTTTCTTTTGCGCCTTTAAATAAACGCTCACCGAGATAGACGGTGCCGTCCATGTCAAGGCATATAAGCTTTTTCATTTATGAATCAACTATTTCTTAGCGATTTTGCCTTTATTAGCACCTTTTGAGTTATGCGCTAAAATTGCACGACCAGTGTTTTCTGCTCTTTCTTTAGCATAGGCTTCACCTTCGGCTTTTGTGGCGAATGTCTTAATGACTTTGTCACTACCTGTGATGAAGAGTTGCCATTTGCCATCTTCTCTCTTTGAGAGGTGGTAAGAAGCATTAGCGCTTGGACCGGCTTTCTTTGGAGCGGCTTTTGGAGCTGGCTTTTTGGCTGGTTCAGCTTTCTTTGGAGCTGGTTTAGCAGCAGGCTTTTTAGCTGGTGCTGGTTTCTTTGGTGCTGGCTTGGCAGCTGGTTTTTTTGCTGGCATGATAATATTTCCCCTTATTTATATTTATTATAGAAATAAAGTTTCATTATTGTCAAAAAAGTATCAATCACAAGGGAAGGTGACACCGATTTGCCTTCTAATTTCATCCATTAATTCCATAACATCCATGGATGAATTTAAAGAGACTAGTTCATTAGGTTTTTCATTTTTGATATATTCAGCAACCACTCTAAACTGGGTTGCAAACTTCTTTTTCTTATCTCTAAAGATTTCTTTACCTTCTTTAGTTTTTAAGACGGCTTTACTAGCCATATGGAATAAAGGAACTTTGATAATACCTTTTTCACCTTTGATAATACAGTGTTCACCCACTAAAGCATTGATCTGGCTACTAACGTGGGCTTTAAAACCATCATATTCAAATATTGAATCATTGAATAAATCAATGCCGTTATATAGTTTACCTTTTGCAGTAATTGCCTTTGGTTTACCAAATAACTCATACACGTATCTAACGGAATAGACACCTAAGTCAAGAAGAGCGCCACCATATCTACTTGGATTAATATATCTACCTTTGGCTTTGTTATAACCAAATATTGGCATATTGAAGATACAGTCAACAGAAAGGATTTTTCCAATTCTTTCTTCTTTAATCCACTGCTTCACCTTATTAGCGACAGGATTAAACCAAGTCCACATCGCTTCTTTAAGAAAAGTGTTATTTTCTTCACTTAATCTTATCAACTCTTTAAGTTCTTTTGTGTTACCAGTAATTGGTTTTTCACATAAGACTGGTTTATGGTTTTCTAAGCACAATTTGCAAAATGAAAAGTGCGTTTCATTAGTAGTCGCAATATAGACACCGTCTACACGAGGATCATTTATTGCTTCTAACGCACTTTCATAAACTGTGGAATGATAAATTTTAGCGAATTTTTCCGCTTTAGCTTTGGTGCGATTGAAAACAGAGACAATTTGATGACCAGGATTAGTCACTAATTCTTTAGCAACTTTCTTAGCGATTTGACCAGTTCCAATAAAACACCAATTAAACATAATTACTTATTGTGCTGACCTTCAACGCATTCAACGGCTTTTGCTTCCACTGGAACAGCGGCTTTATATCTTTCTAAGAATTTATTGAAGCCCTTAACTTCTTCTTTAGAAGCAATAGCGACATCTTCTTTAGCGTTAGCGAAGATTTTATTTTGTAAATAATCTTCTAAGGTTTCACCTTTGCCTTTTTCTAACATATAAGCGGCTAATAAAGCTTCACCATATGGACCACCTTCACCCGCACTACTTAATGTAGCAACAGGAGCATCTAAGGCAGCACTTAATGCTTTAGCGCCAACAACTGGTGTTTTGAAGAAACCACCATGACCGTATATTTTATTAACTTCAACACCCTGTTTCTTTAAGATATCAACACCGATTCTTAAGACTGCAAGAACGGCTAAGATATGAGATTTCATGAAGTTGGCTAATGACATCTTAGCGTCTGGTTCTCTCACGAATAATGGTCTACCTTCTTGAACACCAACTGCGGCTTCACCAGAGAAGTAGTTAAAAGAGACAAGACCACCGGCATCTGGTTCACCTTCAAGAGATTTATTGAATAATCTCACGAATAATTCACCACGTTGGATGGAACCACCCGCTAAAACGATTGCTTGATGTAATAATTCAACCCAAGCATTGATATCAGTTGTGCAGTTATTCGCATGAACAAGAACAGCTGGATAACCACTTGGGGAAGCGATAACATCGATTTCTTTATTCATGGCAATGCTCTTATCAGTAACAAGAGTAATATTGCCAGATGTACCTAATGAGGAGTTACCATAACCAACTCTAACTGAGTTAGTGGCAATCATACCTGTACCCATATCGCCTTCTGGTGGACAGAATGGGATACCTGGTTGTAAAACACCAGATGGGTCGATTAATTTAGCGCCTTCTTTTGTTAAGTAGCCAGCATTTTGGCCCGCTAACATGCACTTTGGTAAGATGTCTAAGATTCTCCAATCAACTTTGTCTTTAATGACTTCGTTGAATTTAGAAACCATCTTAGCGTCGTAATCTTTGGTGCTTGGGTCTAATGGGAACATACCAGAAGCATCGTTCGCGCCAATGACTTTTTCACCAGTTAATAAATAATGGAAGTAGCCTGCTAAGGTTGTAGCAAAGACGATGTCTTTAACTTCTTTTTCACCATTAAGCATAGCTTGATAAATATGGGATACACTCCAACGTTGTGGGACGTTGAAATTAAACAATTTAGATAATTGATCTTGCGCTTGTGGGCAGATGGTATTTTTCCATGTACGGAATTCTGCGAGTTGGTTACCACTCTTATCAAAAACAAGATAACCGTGCATCATGCCAGAAATACCAATCGCACCGACTTTCGCTAATGGACGACGATATTTAGTTTCGAATTTTTGTTTTAATCCAGCATAGCAATCCGCTAAACCGATTTTGGCTTGTTCTAAAGTATAGATCCAAATGCCGTTTTTTAAAGTTGATTCCCAAGCATATTCATTTGATGCGATGATTTCATGATTTTCATCGAGCATGACAGCTTTAATATTGGTAGAACCGAATTCAATACCAATGACACATTTTTCTAAAATCATATTGAGCCTCCATGATTATATATGAAATGATTCACCTTCTTTATACAAGAAAACGGACATTTATTATATGACAAAGCACAAATTCATGTCCGTTATTGTTGCGATTTTTACATGCTGAGGATTGACTTCAAATCCTTAATTGAGAGTGATTTGATGGAAGAATCATTATCACTGATGACTTTATCAACGAGTTCTTTCTTCTCGTTTTGAAGATTAACGACTTTCTCTTCGATACTATTTTCAGCGATGAGTTTAATGACTTCCACTGTTCTAGTCTGACCAATACGATGGGCTCTATCACTCGCTTGAGATTCTGCGGAATAGTTCCACCATGGATCAAGATGGATAACCACATCAGCGCCCACTAAATTGAGACCCGTACCGCCTGCTTTTAAGGAAATAAGCACAATCTTATAATCCTCATCTTTATTGAAATCATTACAGATTCTAAGTCTTTCTTTAGCGGATGTATCACCAGTAATCATATAGTACTTGATACCCATCTTTTCAATTTCATCCTTAACGATGTTAAGAGCAGAGACGAATTGAGAGAAGATTAAGAATCTATGTCCTTCTTGCATCTTATCTTTGATAATGTCTTTTAAAGCGGTAATCTTTCCTGATTCACCGGTGAAGTTATCAACAAATGTTGAAGGATCAACACATATTTGTCTAAGTCTTGTAATAATGGATAAGACTTCCATAATCTTAGAACCACCATCGGATGATTTGAGTTGTTCTTTGGCTTGTAAGCGGAAAGCATCGTAAAGCTTTCTTTGTTCTTGGCTCATTTCGGTGGTAATAATGACTTC
>CAMNMM010000014.1:0-9013 GCA_946544655.1 uncultured Caryophanales bacterium
TAGTAGTGGCAACTTGGTTGATGTAATCTAATAATTTAGTGTCTAATGCTTCTGTGCTGACCGATCCACATGATGGATTGAATAAATTAATTGTTAATGTTTTATCAGCGATTGGTGTCTCTGAAGAACTAATACTGGAAGTACTGGAAGAACTACTTTCTTCGCTTGAATCTACACTTGAGGATATAACAGTGCTTGCAGGCGCTCCACTACTTGTAATAGCGTTTGAATTACAAGCCACTAAGAGCAATGCACTAGCGAGCAATAAAACTTTTGATAATTTCATATGATGATTCCCTTTTCTATTATATGTTTTGATTATCTCATCAAAACACCGGATAAATTATAAAGAAAAAATAAACATATAACAAACATATAATTGAAAACATGAAAAATGCGAGTAAAATAAAATTAGACTTTAGATTTCTCGGAGAATTTTATGTATATCAAACGAAACATTGAAGAAGCAATCATCCAAACAAGCAAAGAATATCCAGTTGTTATGGTTTGTGGTCAAAGGCAAGTTGGTAAATCCACTATGCTAAACCATATTAAAGAAAACAACCGCCGTTATGTAAGCTTTGATGATAGACAAGCCAAGCGTTTGGCGGAAACAGATCCTACTTTGTTTTTTGAGACATATGGATATCCGATTTTGATTGATGAATTTCAAAAAGTGCCAACTATTTTAGAAACTATCAAGGACATATCAGACAAGCTTGGTTATGAAGGAAAAGATAATAATGGATTGTTTTGGCTAACCGGTTCACAAAAATTCGAAATGATGAAAGGTGTGTCAGAATCACTCGCTGGTCGTGTAGCGGTTTTCGAAATGTCTTCACTTTCTAAAAATGAATTAATTGGCAAAGATTATGGGGTGTTTAATCCAGAAATATCAGCATTAAAAAAGCGTGAGAATATTAAAAGCAGTGTAAATGATATCTATGGCCTTATTTTTAAAGGAGGCATGCCAAAAATAAATGCCTCAAGCATTAATAGAGATAAGTATTATAGCAACTATATCAATACCTATTTAGAGCGAGACATTAAGGAATTGTCCCAAGTTGGCAAATTGGATGAATTTTATGTTTTTCTTGTATATATAGCCGCTAGAACAGGCCAAGAAATAAAATATGATGAAATATCAAAACAAGTTGGTATATCTGCTCCAACTGTTAAATCGTGGATTACAATTTTAGAAAGAAGTGGTGTCATCTTTATTCTTAGACCATATTCTTCAAGTGTTACTAATCGCTTAGTAAAAACGCCCAAAATGTATTTTATGGATACTGGTTTAGCAGCTTATTTGTGCCGTTGGCCAAATGCAGAAACTTTACAAAACGGCAACATGGATGGAGCTTTTTTGGAGACATATGTTGTAAGTGAAATTGTTAAGAGTTATTACAATTCTGGCATACCAGTTAATAATTTATATTATTATCGAGACATAGATCAAAAAGAAATTGATTTACTAATAGTTACTGCAGATTCAATCTATCCAATCGAAATTAAAAAGAGCAAAGACCCATCTAAGCCAGATAAGAATTTTAATGTTCTTAATAAATTTGGCTTAAATGTTAAACCGGGACTAGTTATTTGTATGTGCGATGAAATTGTCCCTATTAACAAGAATTGTTATCTAATTCCTGTATCTTTGATTTAATATGAATATTGCTATGCAAAAGATTATTTCAAATTGTTCATGTGTCGATATTTCTAGCGAAGGTAAAGGCGTTATTAAAAACGGGAAAGATATAATCTTTTGTGATGGCATTTTTCCTGGTGAAAAAGCGGATGTTGAAATACTTTATCACCGCGCAGGAGTGTATTTTGGTAAAGTTAAGAGACTTTATAACTTATCTAAAGATAGGATCCAACCTAGATGTAAGATTTGTACATCATGTGGGGGCTGCCAATATCAACAACTAGACTATAAAGCACAGTTAAAATATAAAACTAAAAGAGTTAAAGAAGCTTTAACAAGAATCGCTCATGTTAAGCAAGAAGTTTTACCATGCTTAGGTATGGATGAACCATATAACTATCGTAATAAGATCCAAGTACCTTTTAATAAGGATAGAAATGGCAAAGTGAAGTTTGGTTTCTATAAAGAAAACACTCATATCATTATGCCGATTAAAGAATGCGCTATCGAAGATAAAAGAGCCGCGCCTATCTTATGGGATATCAAATTACTTTTAGAAGAAATGAATATCCCTTGCTATAACGAAGATAGTGGTAAAGGCATTTTAAGATATGTTCTTATTAGAACTAGTTATCATTATGATGAACTAATGGTGGTTTTAGTGACCACTCAAATGAACTTCCCTGGACAAAGGAATTTCATTAATGAATTAGTGAATAGACATCCTGAAATAACCACAATCGTGGAAAACGTTAATTCTAGACACACTAATGTGATATTAGGTAATCAAGAAAAAGTCTTATATGGTCCAGGCCATATTAAAGATGATATTTTAGGTTTGTCTTTTGAGATTAGTGCCGCTAGTTTCTTCCAAGTAAACCCAATACAAGTAGAAAAACTATATGCCTCTGCGCTTAATTTAATTGATTTTAATAAAAAAGAAGTCGTTCTTGATGCCTATAGTGGTGTTGGCACAATTGGCCTAATCGCCGCAAGAAACGCTAAAAAGGTGATCTCTGTAGAAATAAACAAGAGCGCCCATAAAAACGCCATAGAGAACGCAAAAAGAAATAATATTGATAATATTGAATTCCACTGTGCTGATGCAGGTGAATTCATCACTAAATATGACGGTGATATTGATGTTTTGATTATGGATCCACCTAGAAGTGGCAGTGATGAAACATTCTTATCAACAGTGATGAATAAACGTATTAAGAAAATAGTTTATGTTTCATGTAACCCAGAAACATTAGCAAGAGATATCCAATATCTATCTAGTATGTATGAAGTAAATTACGTTCAACCTGTTGATATGTTCCCAATGACTGCGCACGTGGAGACTATAGTAGGACTATATCGAAAATAAGTGGCAAACTTTTCAAACATATATTGCCAAAATGGCAAGTAATAATTTATAATATTGCCATGGAACTAAAAGAAACAAGAAAACAATTAGGACTTACACAACCCGAAGCAGCGGCTATTTTAAACATACCTTTCAGAACATATTGTCGCTATGAAGATGAAGAACAATATAAAGGGACATTTAAATATAATCAAATGCTTACTATCTTGAATGATTATGCTAGTAAAGCAGTTTTATCCCTCAATTTGATTAAAAATGCAGTATCTAGTGTTTGCCAAAAATATGATGTTAGCGCAGTTTATCTTTTTGGCAGTTACGCTAAAAGCAAAGCAAGAAGTGATAGCGATATCGATTTAATGATTGTTTCAGGTATTGAAGGAATTGAGTATTATCAATTGTTAAACGAACTAGAAACCACACTTAAGAAAAAGATCGATTTGCTAAGATTAGAAACAGCAATCCAAAATGCCAAATTAATGAACGAGATTTTGAAGGACGGAATAAAAATCTATGGATAACATTAAAAACGATTTTTATTATGTCAAAAGATTATTGAGAAGCATAGAGATTACATCTAGATACCTCAAAGACAAAAGCATGGACGATTTAATCAACGATGGTTTTCTATGTGATGCGATTGAAAATAGATTCACAAAAATAGCAGAAGATGCATCAAATTTATCAAAAGACTTTAAAAAGAACCTCTCGTCTATTCCTTGGGGTGGCATAGCTTCGATAAGAAATAGAGTTTGTCACGATTATGACGTAGTTGATTTTGCAATTCTTTATAAAACCATCAAAGTCAATTTTCCTTCTTTTAAAAAGAGCCTACTTGAAGTTGCTACTGTTCATAAAATGAATCTCTATCCAGATGCTTTTGAACTTATTGAGAATGGAAGCAAAAAAGTAGAGATGAGACTCAATGATGAAAAAAGACAAAAACTTACTATTGGAGATCTCGTTATTTTTACAAACACTAAAACAAAAGAAGAAATAATAGTGGAAGTTATAGATTTAAAAACTTTCAACTCGTTCGATGAACTTTATTCTTCGTACGAGAAAACCGCAATTGGCTACAAGAAAGACGAAGTGGCAAATCCGAATGATATGCTTGATTACTATTCCCAAGAACAAATAGAAAAATATGGTGCTTTAGCTATAGAAATTAAGCTGTATTGATATATCCCTATTGTAGTATTGACACATGTTGAAACTGTAGTAGAACTATATCGTAAATAATACAATTATGTTATTATAATAACGAACTGTCCGAGAGGGCTGCATTCAAAAGAAAGAGAAATAGGAAATACCTGTTCTCAACCCCTAGAAATAGGGATTTTTTATTATGTCTCTTACAAAGAGTCATAATAATTGGCCCTATTTATATAGAAATAGAAAGGAAAAAAGATTATGTGACAAATCAAAAATTATGAATATCTCGATGAGACGTTCTATAACAACATTAAAGAATTATTAGAGCAAACTAGGCATAGGGTTTATCGCAATATTCAAAGTGAAATGGTTCTTGCTTATTGGCAAATAGGAAAAATGATTGTTGAGAAACAAGGTGGTAATCAGAGAGCAGATTATGGCGACGGCTTAATTAAAGAACTATCCGTCAAAATGACGAATGATTATGGGCCAGGTTATAACGAAAGAAGCTTAAGAAATATGAGGCAATTTTATCTAGTTTTTCCGATTTGGTCCGCAGTGCGTGCCGAATTGAGTTGGACTCATTATAAGAGCCTATTACGTGTTGAAAATAATGCGGCAAGGGAATTCTATTTAAACGAAGCTATTAAAGCAAATTGGAGCACTAGACAGCTTGACAGAGAAATTAACACATTCTCCTATCAAAGATACCTTGCTAGCCATGGCAACCACGATGTTGTGGATGATACCGCAAAAAGAGAGAAAAGTGGTAAAAATAATTAGATTATTATTTCGATGAAATCTTTAAATTAAGCATTCATGTAAGGCTTTTTTAATTTTTACCGCGCATATTAGCGCAATATTTGTGGTATCATAATAACAACAAGTAAGTCGTTATTATTCTTAACTAAACCAATTACGTTTTTTTGTATTTAGTAATCATGAAAAAAATCTGGGTTGTTATCGTCAATATCATCATCATGCTTTCAATGGTGACTTTTGTCGTGATTTATTCCAATGTTGAGGTAAATGAAAATACCCAAAGGCAAATCGAACACTTTACAAACACCACGGTTGCAATGAAACACGTTACCGAAAACTATTTAGAAGGTGAACAACGTGTTTGTGACGTTTGGGCCCACTACATCAATAGTGAAGAATTAACCATTGATGACGCTGCCTCTTTCATTCGTATTTCTCACGTTTTACCAAATGCTTCAGCGCATGTGGTTTTTAAAGATACATTAACTGGTTTATCCACAAGAGCGAGAAGTACTGATACGAGCGACTATAATGTTTCATATACCGCTTTTGATTTTTTAAATGAATTAAGTTGGATTCATGAAATCGGTACATCTATTAACGTCTCCAGAGCGTACACTAATCCAGTTAACGGAGAACAATCAATTGCGTTCTGTAATTTTGTTAAAGTTAAACCAGATTCATCTAGTGAATTAAAAGACGCTATTTTGTTACGTGTTTTACCAGTTTCTGAATTAAAACAAAAATGGGTCTTCCCGCAAGAAGAATTTGAAAATGCTGAATTATCCATCATCGATGCTGATGGTGACTATATTATTCAAGGTAATTCTTATAAGAACTCTAGTTTCTTTGAATTTTATCGTTCATATAACAAAATTGATCCAAGTAAGGCTAGCGAATTCTTTAATAACATTACTTCATCCACTGGTTCAATTATGATGAAGAACTCACGTGGTGAAGAATGCATTCTTGCTTATACACCATTTGATGCCACTGGTGATCGGGCCTTATTAAGCTTAATGCCTGCGAAGCATTTAGAAGCTAAGACTGAAGACTGGTTATTAATCGGTATCATTACTACTGGTTTAATTGTCTTATTCATCTTCGACTTAGTGGTCATGCTTAACCTCAATAAGAAATTACAAATCACCGCGAAAGAAGCGAGATCCGCTTCTAAAGCTAAGACTGATTTCTTATCAACTATGTCACATGATATTCGTACACCAATGAATGCGATTATTGGTTTAACAACGATTATAGAAAAGAATCTAGATGATAAAAAAACAGTGTCAGAAAACTTACGTAAGATCTCCTTAGCGAGCAATCACTTATTAACGTTAATTAATGACATATTGGATATCTCCAAAGTTGAAAGTGGCAAGATTAGTCTCATACCACAGACATTCTCTATTGTTGAAACTGTTGAAAACTTAATGAACTTATCTCAACCAATGATTAAAGAAAAGAACATTGAGTTTGGTTTCCATATCAATAGGATGGAAAAAGAATACTTACAAACAGACCAATTAAGATTAAATCAAATCTATATCAATATTCTTTCTAATGCGATTAAGTATACTGAACCGAATGGTCGTGTCACCGTCGATATGAAGGAAGAAGAAAGTGAAAAAGAAGGCTGTGTAAAACTCACTTATATCGTTAGTGATACAGGTATTGGTATGTCTAAAGAATTTATGGCACATCTATATGAACCATTCTCTAGACAAACAGATAGCCGTGTTAATAGTATCCAAGGTACTGGTTTAGGTCTCGCTATTACTAAACAAATGGTGGACCTTATGGGTGGCACGATTGAATGTCAAAGTGAACAAGGAGTAGGCACAACATTTACAGTTGTTTTAGATATCCCAGTCGCTGAACATCAACGCGCTGAAATGAAACTTGATGAAATGGATGTCTTGATTGTCGATGATGATGAAATCTTATTAGAAACCGCTGTTGATACATTGCATTCTCTTGGCCTAAGAGCGGAGCCTGCTAATAGTGGTTTAGAAGCTTTAGGCATGATTAAACATCGAGAAGAATCAGGTAAGAATTACGATATCGTTATTCTTGATTTAAAGATGCCTGATTTAGATGGCATAGAAACTATTAAACGTATTCGTTCAGAAGTTAAATCTAACATTCCTATCTTATTGATTTCTGCCTATTCTTGGTCAGATGTTGAAGAACAAGCTAAAGAAGCAGGCGTTAATGGATTCTTAAGTAAACCATTATTCCGTTCTACCTTATATAACAAGATTAGTGAAATACTTGGTAATGAAGTAGAATCAATTGAACCTGAAAATGATTATAGTGACTTACAAGGTCTTAATATCCTAGTAGCGGAAGATAACGATATTAACTGGGAGATTATTTCCACATTGCTATCAATGTATGGCATCACTTCCGAAAGAGCGGAAAATGGTTGTGTAGTAGTGGAGAAGATGAAAGAGGCTAAAGAAGGCGCTTATACATTAATCTTCATGGATATTCAAATGCCGGAAATGAACGGCTTAGATGCCACGAGAATGATTCGTAAATTAGATGACCCATGGGCATCATCTATTCCAATTATCGCTATGACTGCGGATGCATTCGCGGAAAATATCGCTGAATGTCTAGCCGCTGGTATGAACGGACATATTGCTAAACCTGTTGACGTTAAACTTGTCATTAAAGAGATTCGAAGAATAAGGGAGGAATCCAAGAAATGAAAAAGTTGAACTGCCTTACTATCGGTATTCTATCGGTAGCATTATTAGCTTCATGCGGGGGTAATGAGGCTAACGAATTTAAACCAGCATTAGATGTTGAAACAAAATGCAGCATCAGAGTAGTGGGTGATTATGGTAACTTTGAAGCTTTAGAAGCAGAATTTGATCGATTCAATTTATACTATCCACATGTCACTCTCACTTATGAAAAACTCGATGACTACAATAATAGTCTAGGGACAGTATTAGAGAGTGATAATAAGCCAAATATCTTCTTCTCCTATACATGGATGATGGGCAATGAAAAATATAATAACGTTGTTTCGCATATGGAAGAATTATCAGACGCTAAATTGAAATTAGATTTGAACTGCTTACGTCAAAGTCTAGTTAATAAGACCGCTGAAGGTAATGTCTTAATGGTGCCAATCTTCTCTAGAACATATGGTACTTTAGTTAATAACGATCTCTTTAAAAAAGAGAACTTGAATATTCCAAACACTTGGAGCGAATTGTTAAATGTTTCTGCTTCATTTAAAGAAAAGGGCTATAAGAGTCCAATGATGGGCTATAGCCTTAAATCATCTAGTTGCTTAATGTACACAATTGCTTATCCAGCATTTGTTGCTTCACTTGCAAAGAATCCAGAAGCTTTAGAAAAGGCTAATAGCTTAGACCCATCTGCGGGTGAATATATGCGTGAAGCATTAACCAAAGTGAAACAACTCGTGGATAACGGTGTTGTTAATCTTGAAGAATGTGACAAGATTGAAGATAACTACACTAAAGTCATCTTACGTTTCTTTGAAGGTGATGTGCCTATGATGATCTGCGCTGGTGACACAGTAAGTGGCACTAAGAAACGTGAAAGTCAATCTGAAGCCTATACTAAAAATCCATTTGATTATACATATATCCCAATTCCTTTAACGGAAGAAGGCGGCTACTTTATGGATAGTCCATCCGTACAATTCTCCGTTAATAAGGACTGCAAAGATTTAGAAATGACTAATGAATTTATGCGTTTCTTAGTGAGTAAACAAGAATTAAACAGTATGGCATCTTTAAAGCGTTTAGTGACTCCTACTAAGGAATTAACATTCGACAAAGTTTACGCTCCATTTGCAAAGGTTCCTACTTCCCATACCTTCTCTCCAGAAGTATTAGGTATTAAGGATCCATTAACTGTGCAAATTAGAAATGCTTCATTCAAAGTTGCTAAAGGTCAAATGACTATTGATGAAGCCGTTAATAGTTACGGAAGTATTGAGTGAAGAATTAAGTGTAAATTAATTTGAAAGAGTATAATAAGGAAGCATATGGCTTTAAGTAACAATACAGGCACATATTATCGTACGATTAGAAATA
>CAMNMM010000015.1:0-8999 GCA_946544655.1 uncultured Caryophanales bacterium
ATGTCAACCAATATGAGACTTTATTAAATCAATCAATCAATAATTCTGATTTTCATAGCGAACTCTATGTTTTTCCTAGTGAAATCAACACAGAAAACGCTGTTGCGTTCTCTTATAAAACTAGAGAAGACCTATTTACTGGTTCATATCTTTTATATTTGGTTATGAAATATGACCAAAATCAATTTAACGCTGAACTAGAAAGACTAGACGCCATAAAAGCGGATATCGAAATACCAAACAATGTCTTTAAAACCAAAAACATTATAAAAGACACTGATACATCACAATATGTCACTATCACTCAAAATTCCCGTTATGAATATGTGAAATATAATAGTGAAACACTAGAAATAGCTTATGTCTCTAATCAATTATTCACTTGGAAAGAAACTGGCATAAAAAACGAGTACTTATATAAAGATATCAAAATCCCAACAGAACTAGATGATGGTGATAATTCATACAATATGTATTATTACCGCGTAGATGATATCGGCTATTACGTAAAATAATAAAGGAAACCTCCCAGTGGACAGGACTAGGAGGCTTTTTATTTATGTGGTTATTTACCGCGATAACCACTTCCACTAATAAGACGTTATAGCAGTAGTGGTTTTGCTAAAAAAGAAAGAAAAAAGGATCAGAATTTCTTCTGACCCTATTTTTATTCAATCTCGAATATTATTCGAAGAAGAGAATTTCTGTTGTGTTGCTATCTGAATAGTAGTTAGCAGAGACTTGGTGGTCAACAGCATTAGCGTAGTATGGACCACTTTGGCCTTGCTTTAATGTGTAACCAGCAGCAAGAAGGATTGGTTCAAGGATAGCTGTGATAGCAGCAGATTGATCACCACTAACGATAACGAGGAAGTAGTGGTAACCACTTGCAACGTCAGATTGCATTGAGTAGCCAAGACCAGCAGCATCTGGTAATGGTTCAGCAAGTGTAAATCCTAAATCGTATTGTGTTAAGAATGCGTTGAGTTCTGTTAATGGGAATTCAGCGAGATCAAATGTAACTGGAGCAGTATAGCTTGGTTGGAAGAGGATGTAGCTTGTGTAATCACCAACATATAATTTAGCACCTGAATCACCAAATGCTAATGTGTGGTCACCATAGCTATCAAGTGTATCGGTCCAACCATAATCAGCCATAGCAGCAGCGAATGCATCCATTTCATCTTTGTCGGAACCATAGAGTTTAGCTTTGACACCATCAAGGATGAAGTATGCATCTGGGTTAGCAGCAGCGTATTCAGCAGCGACGACAGCGACATCGATGCTAGCGAATGTGCTAGTAATGTATGCATCGATTTCAGAAACAGCGTATTGAACGACTGGTGCTGGAGCAGCTTCGAATAAGCAAGAAATCTTAACGTAGCTGTAGTAGTCTTCAACTTTTAAGCAGACATTGTCATCACCGATGTAAGCTTTGAAGTCATCTTCGAAGTAGTCACTGAAGTAGTTGATTTGCCAACCAGCAGCTTCTAAAGCGGCAGCGAAGTCACCCATTTCATCTGTGTTGGAACCATAGATTTTGATGGCAGCACCGTTATCAGCTGTTTCATAGTAGGCATTTTCAGAAGCGGCAACGTATTCTGGAGCAGCAACTGCAACGTTTTGACCAGCATAGTATTCAGCGATCTTATCGTTGACTTCATCAACGCCTGGGAGATCGATAACTTCACCTGTTGGGATATAGGAACCATAGAATCTAATGGATGTATAACCACGTTTGTATGTGATGTACATATATGTCATACCATCGTTTGGTAATTCATAGTCTTCATAATAATCTTCCCAAATGAAGCCAGCGGCTAAGACGTTAGCAATCACTTCTTCTGTAACGTCGCCAGCGGTTAAGATTTCACCGTTGATTCTGTATGTACCGATGTGAGCACCGCTTGTGTATTCTGTCTTTGTTGATTTAACGTACCAATCAGCATCAACGTTAACGCCTTCGAATCTATTTTCTTCTAAGAATGCTTCAGCGATGAGTTCTTCTGGGAAGCCAGCGTTCTTTGTATAGCCGTTTTCTTCGAAGTATTCTTCATTGAATGGAAGTGTTTCGCCAAAGAATCTAGCGTATGTCCAACCATCTTTTTCTTGCATTACGAGGTATGCATCGTTATCTGGATCGAATTCAGCTTCAGCATCACCCTTGGCATCGAAGTAGACTTTGTACTCTTCTTCATATAAGAAGCCAGCGGCTAAGGCTTGTGCGCCTAAAGCTTCAGCATATAAACCTTCAGTAGCGAGTAAGTCGTAGTAGTATTCACCACCGTTGATACCAAATTTTTCATACCATGTGCCATCATTGTTGACACCAGCGAATCTATCAGCGCCAACTGTTAAGGCAACGTGATCTGCTGGCCAACCATCAACAGCTTCAAAGCCTTGTTCTAAGAAGTAATCAGCTGAGAATGGTGGGACATATTTTGGCATATAGACGTTGATAACGTTACCGGCATCAAAGCCAAAGCCAACTTCAATATCAATACCACTTGCGGTTGTTTTAATGTAGTTAGTGGTGGATGTTGTATAAATACCACCTTGTGTGAAGCCTGCGGCTAATAATTTTTCACCATAGTCTTCGAGGACGAAGTTTTCACTTGAGTCCCAAAGGTACCATAAGCCGATGCCATAAGAGGATTCGTAGCCATTATAGTAACCGAATTCAATTGTTTCTTCTTCGTAGTCAGCGAATGGAAGTGTTTCACCGAGGTATTTGATCATATCGGCGGAAACTTCAGCGTTCCATTGAAGTTCACCATTGAGGTTGGCAACTTTCTTCCAGAAGCCATTGGTCTTTTGATAGAAGTCTTTATTAACGAAGTCGAAGTATGTATCGCCATCATTACCTAAAGAGTTGGCTGGACGACCACTGCCAGAGAGGAAGGATGTGCCATCTTTGCCATCAGCGCCATCTTTGCCATCTTTACCGTCTTTGCCGTCAAGACCGTCTTTGCCGTCTTTGCCATCGACGCCATCTTTGCCGTCTTTGCCATCGACGCCATCTTTACCAGCAGGACCTTGAGGACCTTGTTCACCTTGTGGGCCTTGAGGACCGATGTCACCTTTTTCACCTTTTTCACCTTGAGCACCTTTGATGTTGCCAGCTGGTTGCCAAGCGCCACCAACTTTAATAAAGAGGTCCCAAGTTGAGATATTGACGAAAACGTCACCATTTTTACCATCTGCATCAGAAGGGTTTCTTGTGTCCGCTAAGAGTGACGCACCGTCGGCGCCTTTAACAGAGTCTAACCATTCATCATAGGACATTGTGCCGCCGGCAGCTTTGTACAATTGATAAATTTGTTGCTTTTCATAAGTGCCAGCTTGACTGTTGATTGCAGCGTTTGGACCTTGGAAGTTGCAGCCTGTTAAGAGCATGCCAGCTAATGCCAAACCTACAAACATTTTTGAAGTTTTTTTCATAAACTGTCTTTTCTCCTTTTAAAGATATAAATTTGCCTACAATAATATTTCAATGTTCAACGCATGACAATAAAAAATATTTATAGATTTATACGATGAAAAGTAGCGATTTTTATGACAATTTTGATAATGAAAAAAGACAATCGTGATAAAAAATGATTCCTATTTATTTATAAATATATGGTCAAAATTACTATCAAAGTGATAGAAGTTTTTAGTGGTCAAGAATGACAAAAATAAATGTTACAAAAAATAAAAAAGTGTAAACAAATGATAGTCACACTCTCAATTTAATATTTATCAAAATATTCGTTTAAATGCTTTAATCGCAAGATTTCATAATATACGTATCAAAAAACGATTGCAAGAAAATAATGCAAAATGAGGTTAATTATTTTTATTACTGCTTAAGAACTCTAACAATTCTTTTTCTCTTAAAGGCTTGGTGAAGTAGTAACCTTGGACGAAATCGATCTTCTTATTTTTAGACATTGCTAATTGTTCTTCATTTTCAACACCTTCAATGACGATAGGGATTTCCAAACTTCTGAATAAGTTAACAGCAGCGTCAAAGAAGACCTTTACGTTTGCAGCTTCTCCTAATAAGGATTTATCTAGTTTAGCAACACTAAATGGTAGTGTGATAAATCTAGCTATATTGGAGTAGCCACTGCCGAAGTCATCCATCGCAAACTTGATACCGTGTTGGCCCAAATCATTCATAAACTCTCTGGTCTTAGTTGGATATTTCACCGCGATTGTTTCAGTAATTTCAAGGCAAAGTCTATTTGGATCCACACCGTAGTGGTTAATTGTCTTAAGGAATCTTTCGCTTGGATTATTAAAGAATTCCGCACAGGAGATATTAACTTCTAAACTTTCGATTTCTGGATGTCTTTGTAAGAATGCACATGTTTCATTTAAAACAAAGAAGTCAATTTGATTAGCTAAACCAAAGCTTTCGGCGATTGGAATGAATTCACCTGGACCGACATAACCTAATTCATCATTATCAAGTCTAATCAATGCTTCGAAATGATTAAAACACTTTTTCTTCATATCAAAGATTGGCTGATAAACCATATATAAACCGGTCTTTGTTTTTAAGCAGTTTTCTAAGATATCTCTAATCTTTCTATCTCTATTAATACGGTCCATGAATTCTTGGCCTAATTCCACACAGTTGGAATCTCTAAAGTTAATTGCAGATAGTGTTCTAGCTACAAAGTTGTTATATAAATCTGAATTATAGAAAGCCATATTATTAACAAAATAGAAAAGATTAATAGTGAGGACTACTTCATTACCTTTGACACGTACTGGCTTATCAAATCTCTCTTTGATTGCATTAACCATTTCTAATTGTTCTTTTTCATTTCTTAATAAAACAACGAAACGTGAAGAAGTGGTTCTAAAGATGAATGATTTCTTGTTAACACCTTCAATGAATTTTCTAACGATGGAAACGAGTTCGTTAGAAGCGACAACACCGAACTTCTCGGAGAACATACCAAAACTTTCGATATCAAAGATGATGTAGTGTTTTCTTTGCTTTTCAAATCTTTGGACGTTGATATATTCGATAAAGGCTTCATTATTAAAGGCTTTAGAGAAACGGTCGACCTTAACGTCAGGATCACAAACAGAAACAACGGCAAGCATAACAGAAAGAGTGAATGAAACACCAGAAAGAATAACTTGTGGATTTAATGTTTGAATGACCGTAGCGGTAGCGACAATACCCATAACACATAATAGTGTGAACAATAATTGCTTAGGTAATGATTTTCTAAAGGCAATGGTGTATGTAAGAGTGGCAAAAGCGTTTAAGCCCCAGTTAATGACATACATCGAAATAAAACCGGGTCCTGGAAGCATATCATAGACACCGGTTTCAGAATTTAAAACAAATGAAAAGCTCAAATGGTGGAGACAGTTGGTAAACATGAAAATTACCCCTAAGGCTGATGGAAGAATAGTTAAAAGATAAATAGGGGAATATCTTAATGATTTACCAATGGAATAAAACACATACGCAAAGAGGAGATAAGATTCCACAAATTGCATAGAGAAGAATAGTTCCGCAACAGCTTCAACCCAACCAATTGGAATGACATTGGAATTATCTAATAAAACACAGAATAAGATGCTTGATGATACGTTAACGACAAGCGTGATAAGTGCGACACCAAAGAGGCGATAAGTAGATACAGGGAACTTCTTTCTAGCGTAGTAAGCAATCGTAATTGCCACAAGGAACACTAACGAACAAACTTCGAAATAATAGTTAACGTGTAAATTACTTGGGAGAGTGCCGATTGATGATAATAACGTCATAATACTTTTGTATTTTAACAAATAAATTTCTTATATCAATGCCAAACTATTTTGTTTACTTTTTCTAATTAATTTTTACTTTTGTGTCAATATAATTTATGTCTTGATATAGTCGAATCTTTTTGCGTAAAACCGACAACGAAATATTTTTAAAAAGTTGAGAAAATTTGATTAAGAAAAAACAATGGAAATGGTATCAATTTTCATTGACCATTTTCTATAATTTGTAACATTTAGTTTTCTTATCTTTTTACTAGTGGTTTTTACCAAAACAGCCAACATGGAATATAAAATTCCAAGAAAATTTTTTTATAGAACTTTTTAAGAATAAATGAGAAAAAATCACATAGCACGCTTAAAACTCTTGATGAAAATAATGCGAAAATGTTTGTCATGCACGCGTTTTCGTGTATGATTTATAGCCAATAGGGGAAAAGGGTATGAAAAGGCTAAATAAATTAACTATTACTCTAGGCGTCTTCTCTTTGTTATTAACTGCATGTCAAGGTACTACTGTTACGAGTTCAAGTTCGAGCTCTAGCACTAGCAAGGCACCAAAAGAATATACGGTTACTTGGAAAAACTTTGACGGAACTATCTTAGAAGTTGATGAAAAAGTCCAAGAAGGAACTAATCCAAATTATAACGGACTAGATCCTGTTAAGGCTGCTGATGAACAATATGACTACACATTTGCTGGTTGGACTCCAAGTCTAGCGCCAGTCACAAGCAACATAGATTATGTCGCTACATTTAAAGAAACACTTAAAAAATACGAAATCGTTTGGAAAAACTACAACGGCAATGTTTTACGTGTCGATGAAGTCGAATATGGTAAAACTCCTACCTATAGTGGTGTCACCCCAACAAAACCACAAACAGATCGTTTCTCATATGAATTTATTGGTTGGACTCCAGAAGTCGTGCCAGTTACTGGCCCAGCGCAATATACCGCGACTTTTGAAGAAGGTCCAAGAAAATATACAGTCACTTGGATGAACTACAATGGTGTCATCTTAGAGACAGATAACAATGTACCGTATGGCACGGTTCCTACTTATGATGGTGCTGAACCACAAAGAATTGGTGATGGTCGTTTCGACTACGCTTTCAAAGGTTGGTCTCCAGAAGTTGGCCCTGTGACAGGTGATATTACTTATGTCGCAACATTCACTTCAAACATCAAAAGATATACAGTCACTTGGTTAAACTATGATGGTTCAACATTAGAAGTCGATGAAAATGTCGCTTATGGTTCTATTCCAACATACGATGGTGATAGACCAACAAAACCAACAGTGGGTGGTTTCAAGCAAACATTCTCTGGCTGGTCTCCAGAAGTGACCGCTGTGACGGGTAATCAATCATATACCGCTCAATTTGTTAACGGTGACCCAGTATTTAGCTTTGATTTACTCAATTATGAATTACAACCAGGTGCTAAAAAATCTGATTTACAAGGTGCGCCTTGGATTAACTCAAACCTCAATGGTCAAATTAACAAGATTAAAAAGCCATCGTTAAAAGATGACTTCTATGCCTCTGTTAACTATGAAAACATTCTTTCTGGTGATGATGGTGCATTCGGTAGATCTGATCAATTAGTCAATCAAGCTATCAATGATATTTTCTATGGTGATGAAACCATCAATAACGATATTCTTTGGACTTTTGGTAATTTAGCAACCGAAGGCGATGCTGCAGGTGCCGCTAGTTATATATCTTCATTCAATTTAGATAATTATTTAAGCAGTAAAGATGCATTTACATCAGCTGCGCCACTTTTCACAATTAATAAAGATGGTGATAGTTATGAAATCGGTATTGATGATGGCTACTTCAATGGTAACTACGATAGTTTATCTATGATTTGGCTTTATAGCAAATATCAAGGTGGTGAAGTCTTCACTCAAGAATTATTCAAAGTCCTTGATATCTTAGATAATGCTTTTGGTATTTCCACAAGTGAAGCTGAAAGAAATGCCGCTGGTGATATTGAATATGATTTCATTAACGCTGCTTATTCCCACTACAATGGAGGTTCAACTGATTATAAAGCCAACGAAATTCCATGGGCTTCTCTTAAGAGTGCTTTATTAGATTTAGGTGTCGCCGAAGATGCTACGATTTGGATTCCAAATCACTATGATTCTGTCTTCTATAACATCTATGAAAATTATGCCGTTAATAAACGTGCGGCATTAGAAAACCTTATTAAAATAAGAATTGAATTTGCTTGCCGCTTCCTCGCTGGTATTTACAATTACAAAAACCTCAACGTGAGCCTAACAACAATGAATAGATATTCTAATGGCGTCATGTTTAGTGATGAAGTTTATATTTGTTATATGGATGGTGATAGTGCTTTAATCAAGTTAGCATCCGCAGCATTCCCAATTCTTTATGAACAATCATATCTTGCCACTCAAGGTAGTGAAGCAATTAAAGAGAAGGTTGCACAATTAATCACTGAAATATTAGGTGGCTTTGAAGAAATCTTCGCGGAAGAAACATGGCTTAGCTATTCCACAAGACAAAGAGCGATTAGAAAAATCCAAATGATGAAATTTGAATCGTGCTATCCAGACTTCTATAAAAACTTCGTTGAAATTCAAGATGATGATTTAGAAACAGTTTCTGGCGCTACCTTGTTAAATCGCTACCGTGCCGCCTATGTTGACACTATTTTCAGTGGTATTTCATTACCAAGCGATGAATGGAGTGCGATGCCAACATACACAAATAACGCTTTCTATAGTCCAACAACTAACTCATTCGTTATCCTTAACGGTCTTGTTAGAGGATTCTTATATAGTGAAGATACCGAAGTGTTATATGGCACATTAGGTACTGTTATCGGTCATGAAATTACACACGGTTTTGATAGCAGTGGTTCACAATTTGATGAATATGGTAGACAATCCAGCTGGTGGGAAAATGCTGACTGGAGCAAATTCCAAACTAAAGTGCAAAAGATGGTTAACTTCTATAACAGCATTACACTTTATGGTGACACTAAAGCCATTGGTGAAAAGAATAATACCGAAGCAACCGCTGATATGGGTGGTATGAGAGTCATGCTGCATTTAGCTAAGAAGATTCCTAACTTTAACTATGACTTATTCTTCAGATCATACGCTTATGTCTGGTGCAGTGCTCCATTTGGGATGGATTATGCTCAAACCCTTAGAGAAGATGAACACCCATTCCATTATTTAAGA
>CAMNMM010000016.1:0-8951 GCA_946544655.1 uncultured Caryophanales bacterium
TCATCGTGACCAGTAGTAAGACCTAATTCACCTTTGGTCTTCATGTTATTCCAAACATTTAAGGCCTTTTCGTCGGACATATCTTTAACATTTGTGTTGTTATAGTATCTTTGTGCGCCGACGATACCATATGTTTGGTCAGAAGCGATTTGGGAACCACGGGATAAACCGTGAGAGCCAGTAAGAAGGTTACGGAATGCGAATTCGTAGTCTTCAATAGCGACTGGTCTATGATCGTAATCAACACCATCCCATGGTGTGCCGCTATAGCGGTATTTAAGACCATCTGCACCAGTTTTAACATAGATTCTCCATGTGCTATAGAGACCTAATGGGTTTGGATCTTCGTCTGGTTTGACTTCAGTGCCGTTATAAACTGGGATTGGTCTATCGTTTGCACGATCGACACCGTTAAACTTAACTGTGTCTTTAGCGAGAACTGGATACCAGACATAGCCGTCTTTGGTATCGTTCATTTTGGTACCCCAATATGAAGAGGTAATATAGCCTTCTAAGTCAGAAACTTGGCTACCATCATTGTCTCTAGCGTTGACCATGTGTGGGTCAGAGGAAGAGGCAGAGTGTAAATAATTCTTATAAGCTGATTCTGTTTCAGCAGCCATTGGTTCTTTTAAGGAACCTTCGCTTAATAAGCCGAAACCATAACCAGTAATGTAGTTAGTTGTTGGTAAATTAACACGTGATTTGTATTTAACATAACCACCATTTTCGAATAAGGTGATACCTGTTAAGTGATTATCCATCGCGTTCTTTTCAAGAGCACCGAGGATTTCGGTTCTCTTTTCGATAGCGGATTTACCAGAAGCAGAAGCATAGTTGAAGCCACCATCTGCTGGAGAAGCATCGATAACTGTTATCTTTAAGGAATGTGTCTTTTCAGATTTACTTTCACTAACAGTGATAATTGTTTCACCTTTTGCTAAAGCGGTAACTGTACCATTTGCGTTAACACTAGCAACTGATGGTGTTAAAGAAGTATATGTGAATTCTCTAACATCTTCTGGATTGCCACCTATTTCATCGAGGTTAACGTGAGCTTCTTCGCCTTTATTCATAACGGTGGAACCATTGCTTAAGGAAATGGCGAAGTCATAGGCAACAAGGCTAGAACCTTGACCACCGCAAGCGACAACAGCGCCTAATGAAAGGAAGCTAACTGCTAAAAGTCCTAATGTAAATTTTTTCATCTTACTATTTACCTCCTTTTTTCTTTTTAAAGAATAGTAATGAGGCACCCAATAAGGCAGGAGCGCCAATAATGAGTGATAATGAAGCGATTGCGCCGTTGCAGCCTTTCTTTGTTGGCTCAACTGGCTTTTGATCTGGATCATAATCGATCACAGCGTTGAAGTTAGCCTTCACATATCTGGAATCGATTTGAACGTTTTCACCTGTGTTAACGTTCACGAATGTGACTTTGTTATCTTCACCGACTGTGAAGTCAATGAATGTATCTAAGTCAGCACCTTGAATCATTTGATAACCTAATAAGAAGTTATCATAGTTATTGAAGTGGACGACACAGCCAGAAGTACCTCTAGCGTAGTCAACGCCACCAATGAATAAACGTTTGTCACTACCACTACTCATTTCATTGATAGCATTATCAACGAATTCTTTTGTAGCTTCAGCGTAATACATGTTCTTGTCAGCATCGAAGTTGACATCGACGATGTAGTTACCGATGAAGGCGTGGGACATCTTTTCTTCTTTGAAGTAAACTCTCACTTGGTTGACACCACTAGCGTCTTTGTATTCAGTGATTGTTTCAACAACTGGAGCCTCACCATCAATGTGAATGGTGTAAGATTTACTGACCCAATTGCCTGTACCGGCTAATTGGTAATTGAACTTGAGTTCATATTCACCACTTGCGAACGCTTCGCCTGTAACTTCATTGAATAATGGGACAATGGCAAAGGCTCTATGAGCGACATAACCGGCAGATAAGTAACCAGCATCAACGTGGGATTTATACAAGGCCCATTTGCCAGCTGTATCACCGAATAAGCTATCTGCTAAGGCAGAAGCGTAGACTTGTTGGTTATTGTCTTTTCTTGTAATGGTGAAGTAGTTTTCCTTCACGGATCTCAACATGAATTGTTGAATGATCATGGTGTTGGATTGTTTAGCATTACCAAGATAGATATCGTTACTTGGGGTAGCGGTATATTCACCATCATTTGGTCTTGTACCGACTTTATAGAAGCCTGCTAAACGGTCGAATGATTGATCGTTTGTGAGGATGGAATCTGTATTAATCTTTTCTGGCTTTTCAGCATAACCAGCAACGATCATAGATTCGAAGTTAACGTTATCTTTACCAATTAAGGATTTAGTAATGTCATTAACTAAGTCTGATGGATAGACTTTAGTAATATCTTTTTCAAAACTGAATGGTTCAGTAACAGGAGCGTTGTCATAAGTTGCATCAGCATTCTTATCAGCACCTGAGTAGAAGCCTAAATATGGGATGGAGAGGTCGGCTTTGTTATCTTTACTCTTTAAAGTAACGAAACCTTCAATCATACAGCCATATTCATAGTTATCTAAGATTTTCTTCTTAGCATCAGCAGTTAAGGAATAAGGATTAATTGTGATTGTGCTTTCACCTGGAGCAACGGCCACTGTTTGACCTTTAACTTCAGCGATAACAACATCCTTAGTGGATTGAGCTGTGAAGCTTGGAAGAGGTTGCCAATCAACGCCTTCGTTAGCGGCATTGTAGTAGTAACCTTGTTTGATAACTGTTTTTCTAGTTGGTTGTTTACCAGCTTCGATATCGGCTTGGTCAGCTTTCCAAGCTTCTTCTGTAGCGTAGTATTCAATATCTTTAGAGGCCTTAACGGCATCTTTATAAGCGATAGAACCAGAAGCAATTTCCATTCTTCTAACATCGGTATCGAAGTAAGCCATACCAGAAAGGTTCTTGATATCATCAATTTCACCTTTGAAGTTATAGTCTTTTGTGACGATGTTATTTGGTTGAGCAAGAGCTGGTCTCATGACGGTTAATGTGACGTCATAATTTCTAGTTTCTGTGCTTTCGTTATGAGCTAAGAATGATAATTTGATATCACCTTTAGCGATGTCTGGATTATTTCTTAAAGCAACTTTGGCTTTGCCAATCTTGTTGCCCTTTAAATCTAAACCTTCAAGATAGACATCTGTGCTTAATGCACCCGCTAAGTCGGCCATACCAGCACCTTGAATTCTTGGTGAGATAAGGCTTCTGACGTTGGTTTCTGGGTTTTCATTACCTTCACCATCTGTCATTGGATCAGCTGTGGACATTAATCTCATATCAACTGTTCTTCTGAATGCAGCGATTTGTTCTACTTCTTCATCAGTAACTGATCTACTAGCAGCTTTTGCATCGTGGTAGATAGGACCAGCAACTTTAGAAAGAACGACAGATTGTGCACCAGCATAGTTAGGAGCGGACATGGATGTACCACTTAAGTATTGGTAACATCTGTGCCAGTATTCAGCTGAGTGAATTTCGTCTTGTTTTAAGTTTGTCATCGCGTGTTCTGGGACAGCACCTTTGATGTTATCACCAGGAGCAGTGATTTCTGGTTTGAGATCTAAGTCGAATGTTGCACCATCAGTGGAGAATGAGCTTGTTGTGTAAGCATTTGGGTTATCACTAACTTGTTTGTGAATGATACCGAATTGACCACTTGGGTGATTGACGAAGTATTCTTTATCTTTGAATAAGACAAGAGCACATGGCATTGTTGGATTGAAGCCATCACCGAAACTACAACGGAAGTTGAAGTCGGAAGCGGTTGGGTCGTTATTGATAATAACTAAGGCTTTAGCGCCTTGACCAACGGCTGTGGCGTATTTATCAGCGAATGATGTACTACCACGATTGACGACGACAATTTTGCCTTGGCAATCTAATGTGCCATAATCGGCGAACGTACCGAAACCTGGAACATATTGATAATCATAAGATTGAACATTTGTGAATAAGTCACTAACACGGAATTCGTCTCTGTAGTCATCTTCCATACCAGGTCTATTGACGATTTGATCTTCGAAAGCGATGTTCTTTTGTCCATCTTTTTCATCTGGAACTGTGAAAGCGTTTTCATAGAAGATTCTGGTTGGGTGACCAGAAGCAATGGTCATTGTGTTAGCGTTATTGGCGTAACTTGACATAATGCCTGTTTCCGCCATGCTTGTTGTCCAGTTGGCATAAGCACCGGTGGAACTGAATGAGGACTTACCACTATTACCAGCGGAAATGGCGGATAAGATACCTTCATTGGCAAGTTTCTTTAATGTTTTTAATGTGATGGAATCACCATCGAAGTCATCTAAGTCACTACCTAATGACATGTTGATACCATCAACTTTTAACTTAATGCAGTCTTCAAGTGCGGATAAGATAACTGTATCGTATGCACCTGTAGAATTGCTTAAGCCAATTGTTTTACCAATACCTTTATCAGCATTGTAGTCTGTGAAGACTTTCATTAATGCTAATTGAGCTTTTGGAGCAATGCCCTTGTAAGTTGGAGCATTAGCGGCGGTAATGGAAGAAACGTGGGAACCGTGATATGAGAGGTCGCTGTGGACATCGTATTTTGGATCGCCAGCTTTACCATAGGATAAGCTTTCGCCGCCGTAGTCGAAGTAGAATGGAACTTTACTATTTAAGTATTCAGAACCTTCTTCACCTTCTTTGGAACCGAATTTTCTGGTGCTAGCATTTAAGCCAACGATGTTTTTGATAGATTTGAATGTGTATCTAACACCGACATCACTATCTAAGGCATCGTAAACTTCATGGTGCCATTCTTCGGAGTCCTTTGTTTTACCTCTGAGGTGGAATTCGTTATCAAGAATTGCAACGATTGTGCCTTCACCATCATTGGTATCATTTGGTTTATGCATTGTGGCTGCGGAAATGTTTTCTTCAACAGAGCCTTCACTTCCTTGAGCTTCTGCATCGAGAGCAATAAAGCCATCGTTATTGTAAGTGCGTTTCCAGTGCATCTCATCAAGAGTGACGCTGGCAACACCTGGAACTTCACGAATACGTTCGATATCGTTACTATTCACTTCAAGAACAAAGGCGTTATTCAACTCGTTGTAGCATTTTGTGCGTCTAACGTTTGTTGTGGCATATTCCATGATGTTGTTAAGGACAGCATCTTGGGAATTTCTAATGCCTTGCTTACTGAGAGACTTCACATTGCGATTCACTTCAACAATAATTCTCGCATCTCTTTCTGGCTGTTTAGCAAGACGAGACGCTGTTAAACCACCGACAGCAATGACTGCTGCACATGTGGCGCCTAGAATGAATCCAAGTTTTTTCATAGTCTACCTCCTTTTTGCATAATTACAAAAATTATAATTGTAATAATACACGAGCGCGCTAGACATGTAAAGTCAAACGTACTTAAAGAGGCGAAAATAGTATAGAATATACTAATTTTGTAACTATTTTTTTAGCCTAGATGATAAATGATTTCGAGGACAATTATGGCAATTGAAAGTAATAAACCGGCGAAAATCACAGCGATAAAATTGTAAGATGACGCGTCTCTTTTTTGTGTCATTTCATCACGATAATCTGTGAACTGACCGTGCTTCTTTGGGTCCTTAGCAAACATGAGGGCAATTAGCTGTTTAAAACCGAACACAAGAAAGTCAAAAGTGCCGAAATGAGCGACCATCATAAGTAGACCAAATAGTAAGACAATTAACCCACCTAGAGTGGCGCCATCAATCGCATCAATCATGCTTCTAGTACGAGTAAAAAATACGATACAAAAGATGCCTGCACCGACCGCTAATGAGACCAAAAATGTGATCAGATTTGTAAGCCAATATTTTTTAATTTGTGAGAATACTTTATTCATATTTTTTCTTTATATAATCTAATTTTTTTATGTTTTATACGTGTGAAGTTTTTAAGCGAATTTAAAAACATCATTCCTATTATACACGGAAAAAGAAAAAGGTGGTATCTCTAATGAGACACCACCATTGTTTTAGTTTTTCAACTAAGATTAGGCTTGTGGAAGAATAACAAGAACTTGATAGTAGTTACTGTAGTTCTTATCAGCATCACCTAATAATGTGATTTGGACGGTATAACCGTCAGAGTTTTTGAATTGGCCAATATAGTTATTACTATTAGGATCCATACCACTACTCTTTAATGTGAAGCCTAAAGCTGTACAAGCGAGTAAGTCGGCAGCAATATAGCTTCTTAAGATTGCACTACCATATTGTTGTAATGAATATGTGCTTGAGAAGCCAAATCTACCAGAAGCGCCATATTTGCCTGCTTCAATTAATTGTAAGTTGACGCCTAAGACAGCACCAAGAGCATTAACAACTGGATCGACTGTTGTGTCAAATAATCTAGCTGTGATGAATAAGACTGGGGTATTGCCATAGTATTGTGAGTAAAGAATTTCAACTGAGCCTTCTGCACAATATAAGATAATCTTAGCTTCTTTAGTATCGGAAACGTTGGAGACTAATAATTCTAAATCAAGAGATTCAGCATTTAATAATCCATCAGCGATTTCACTAGCAACACTCTTAACTGTTTCGCCTTTACCTAAAGTACGGTAGTTAGCATAAGTGAATGTCTTATCTTCATCATCCCATGTGAGTTGATATTCTGATGGAAGAGCAGCATTAATCTTTTCAATTAAATCAGATTCTGGAGCAGCTTCGTAATCATAGAAGACAATTTGAACGATTGTGGCAGATGTTGTTGTCCAAGCAAGGAATTGAATTCTAACGTTATCGTTAGCGTATTCAATGTGTTTGGCAGCTTCACCACTGCTCATTGTTGTATCGTTTAATGGAACGATAACTTTGAAGCCTAATGTTGTATCGGCATCTAAGATATCAGTGAAGACTTTGAGAGCGTCAGCATAAGCAACACTGGCAGCACTTCTAACTTGTGTATAAGCATAAGCACTGGCTGTTGGTGTAGCGGCTGTGACGTTAACATTGTCAACGTTAATACCTAATAAGTTAATAGCAGGAATGAATTGTTCTGGAACTGCATTGTATTTTTCAACAGAGATTTGGACACCTGTACCATCTTCATCAGAGAAAGCGAAGATAGTAACAGAAATGTTCTTGGCTGTGCTGACATATGTTTCATATGCGAGACCTTCACGTTCTTGTCTTGTACCCTTTAAAGCAAAGGCACCTTCTGTGTCGTTTAATAATGCTGGACTATACTTATCGAGTAAATCGCCTAATGTTTGGCCATCGGCTAATGTTTCATTGAATGTGTAGAAATAGCTATCGCTATCGGAACTGTAATTGAAGACATAACCTTTGCCTGGGATATTGTATAAGTTAGCAACGTAGTTGACATATTCTGGGACTGTTGGTGGAACATCGAAACGGAGTGTCATGATTTGATTTGTTTGATCATAACCAAGACCGAGTCTAATGCCACATTCTGGTGAGAAGACATCGTAAGTAAGGCCTTCTCTTGTAGATCTCTTGAATGTCCAACCAGCATTGTCTAAAGCGTCTAAGTATTCATTAACGAGAGTGACAGTAGCGCCTGCAACTTCGAATCCAACATAGCCGTTTTGTGCTTGTTGTTCAAAGATTGTGAGATAACGTTTGAGATATCTTAAACCTTCTGGTAAATCTGGAATATCTTCGGAGAATTTCATTGCGCCTTTAATAGCGGCTTCGAATCCAGATGCTGCCCAATCATAGAAGTAGGAATCACCGATTTCGATGTAGAATTGACCACCGTTGGAGAATTGACCTTGGGTATTAATTGTTGCAACTCTAGCTTCGATATAGCGTTGTTTGCCTTCGGATGTAACAGCCTTTTCCATGATGTAGTAATATTCTTCTTCTTCTAAGTTTGGAACTGTAGAAGCAACGAAGCCATCAGCGATGAATAAATCACCAATTGGTTTTAATGGGCTGTCTTCACCTTCTTTTTGAGCGGCGAGAGTACCACCTAATGCCCAAAGAGCTTTGTCTTCAGTGTCTTCTGTCCAGTTTAATGTGCCGAGACCAAAGTCTGGGGAATAGAAGAAAGGTGGAACGTAACCATAGAGATTAGCTTGGAACTTAGCTGTTAAATCAGCATCCCAAGCGGTTGGTTTTGCTTGAGCGACTGTAATTGTGAAGGAGTCTGTTTTACCTTCAAATGTAACAGTAACTGTTTTGTCACCAGCAGTTGAGAAATCAACTGTGCTGACTGTGTAACCTTCAGTGATGACTTTTTGTGTTGCATCACTGTAGTTTGCTGTGACGACCATGCCAGTTAAATCTAAGGCGGTGTCAGCGGTTGTGTAGGCTAACTTAGTAGGAGCGGTAACAGAGATGGAAACTAATGTGACCACGACTGGAGCGCTGGAAGAAGTACTTGGATCTGCGCTAGAAGAGCTTGGTGTTGGAGCGCTGGAAGAAGTACTTGGACTACTAGTGTCTGGACTACTACTAGATGTGCTAGGAACATCGCTACTTGTTGTGCTTGGAGCAGGTTCGGAACTGCTCTTATCACTGCTGCTATTGGTTTGAGTACCGCAAGCAACTAACATAGAGGTGGCAAGTAACAATGTAAGTAATTTCTTAACTTTCATAAAAATGCCTCCATTAAAAAATTGGTAATATTTTACATTCATAAATTTCATATGTAAAGAGTGTTTGTGTATATGCGCATTATACAGGAGCGCTCTAAAGAAATCGGATTGACATTTTTTGCCCAAAATTGCAGTAAAAAATCAAAACGCCCCCGAAAAAGGGCAATTTTTCATAAAGTTTACAAATGAATGAATTAGTAAATTATTTGTGGGTTATAGCGTAGTAAATACACTGATGCTTAGATCCTTGGTACTCGATTACCTCGGTTTTTTCGATTTTTTTCATACCGCATTTTTGCATCACTCGGCCACTGGCGGGATTCT
>CAMNMM010000017.1:0-8910 GCA_946544655.1 uncultured Caryophanales bacterium
CCAATCGCGACGAATAAGAGTAAGACAGTTACCACTAATAAGAAGAGTAATAATCCATCTAATGGAGAAATAGTGATATTAAATCCGCCCATTAATTTAGGAATTGATAAAATCAAACCAGTAAATGAGACAATACCAGAGGCAATCGCAGTCGTGGATAAGGATAAGATTTTACCTGCGACAAATTCGCCACGTTTAATAGGTGTAAGTAATAATGAAGCAAGTGTGCCTCTTTCTTTTTCACCCGCGATAGCTTCAGGACATAATGATATAACGGTGGAGAATAAGATAGAAATAGTGACCATTGGAATAATCATTGCTGCAATCTTCATCGCCATCATATCTTTTTCACCAACATTAGCGGTCACAGCACCATTTTTATTAACAGTGTAGTTAGTGTAGGCCACACTGACAACTTGTGAAACATAACTATATAAATCACTTGAAGCACTGGAATCACCGTTATAGAAGATATCTATGTCATTAGCACCAGTAGCGTCACCGAGTTTATTTTCAAAATCATCAGTGAAAGCAACCACTAAATGGTATTTGCCTTGTCTTAATTCTTCTTTATAAGATTCTAATTCACCAGTTGTGAATTCTTTGAATGTGGCAGTGTTGTTATTTTTACTAGCCTTCATCACTTCATCAACATAAGTCATAAGTTTTGGTAATTGACCATCTGTTTTAGAACTATTGAAATTATCAGTATAAGCCACTTGGAAATTAGTGTCTTTTGTACTGCTTTGTGTGACGACTTTAGTCATCACTGTGCCCATCAAAGTATAAACAAAATAGATGAGGACACCTGGTAAGAATAAGCTAATAAGCATCCTCTTATCAGTGAACACTCTTTTGAGTTCTTTAAGGAAAATAGTTAATACGTTACGCATTTACATTAGCCTCCTCATATAATTTGAAGAAGACTTCTTCTAAAGTTCCTTCTTTTTGAATCTCTTTAAGCGGAGCGTCTTTAATGAGCTTACCGCTGATAATGATACCAACGTGATCACAAAGCTTTTCCACTAAAGAGAAGATGTGAGTGGAGATAATAATAATCTTGTTTTCTTTCTTTAAATTGATGAGATATTCTTCAACATCTCTTGCCGCAATAACATCTAAGCCGTTCGTAGGTTCATCAAAGATGATAACTCCTGGATCATGACAAAGAGATATCGCTAAAGAAACCTTTTGTTTCATACCAGTGGATAAATCCTTAATTGGGGTATTTTGGAATTTATCAACACCAAATGATTTAAATAAGATGTTCTTTCTTGAATTGATTTCTTCATCACTCATCCCATATAACCTACCCATATATGTAATGGTGTCAGCAGGAGTGAAGAAACCATCAAGTTTAAGTTCACTAGTTAGAAAACCAATCTTTTTACGATATGCATAAATATCTTCATTGATTTCTTTATTATCCAAATAAATCGCCCCAGTTTTTGGTTTGATTAATGATGCAATCATTCTTAAAGTAGTGGTCTTACCCGCACCATTAGGGCCAAGTAAACCATATATCACGCCAGGAACTGCTTCAAAAGACAAATCATTAACGGCCACTAATGTTTTGGCGTTAGTTTTTTGCTTTTGTCTTTGACGTAAAGTTAGTTTAAATTCCTTAGTGACATGTTCAATTCTAAGTACACTCATAGTAACCTCCTAAAATCGGCAATATTGTAATAGAACGATTTTGATAAATAAATGCAAATCGAAAAAGACTATACAAAAATGGCAAAATGATAAGATTTTACCAAATAAAAAATGGCCACGCTTCTAGCGGCGTGACCAAGGAGAAAGGAGTGGTTTATTATTTGCCAACGGCTAATTTAACACATTCGTAAGCACCGTTATAGTGACCAGTTTTTTTGAGTGCGTCTATTTGGTCACACATGTGAGGAATTAATTCCTTATCACTGATTAAACGGTCGAGCATCGCGTTAACTTCTTTAACAGTAGGGCATTCTGGAGTAGAGTCGCCATTTTCCCTGCCGTTAATCGCTCCATAGACTTCATGACCACCGATGTGGCGCATAAAGAGTTTTGGAATTGGATAATACGCTAGCTCGCTTGGCTTAGTAACTAGTAAATCAGTCACTGGCATTAATAAATTAGTGGAATAAACTGCTTCAAAGATATCTTTGTTATAAATAGCGTAGATACCTGAAGCATCACCTTCTTTAATATTCTTTACAAAGTAAGTTAACTTAGTGTATTCATTAAAGAAGTTTTGTGTTTGGATGCCTTTCACTTTATCAACTAATTTGTGATAGACATCAAGGTGGTCACCAAAGTTAATGAATAAGGTAACCTTATTTTCCTTAACGTATGGGATGAGATGTTTAACCATCGCTAAGAACATATCAAAACCCGCACCAGCGCCACCAACAGTCATTAAGATACGTAATGGTTTACCATTAGCGATTCTTTCTTTACGACGTTTGTTATCGTTTTCTAAATCAACTAATAGTTCATGGTCAATAAAGCAACCAACCATCTTTAATTGATCTTCAGGAATACCGTTGAGTGGTTTTTTGTCAAAGCCATTTAAGGTCTTGTAGCCAAAATAGGCAAATGGGGTTTGAACAGTGTGAATAGCCCCTTCACTTAGGTGTAAACCCATTGGCCAGTTATCTGGAATGGCATTAACAACGTGTGTCATACCAGCGTGAATCGCCGCTTGGCTTGGCCACACGTGAGTGGCGATATATGGGATATCTTTATCAATGTTTTTGAAGATTGGCACTAATAGTTCACTGTTTCTTTGATCTTTCGCGTTATAGCTAATCTTTTTAAAACCTTCACTATTAAGTGGTTCCCAAACGAGTTTATTGAATAATTTAGATTTTTGGCTAATACGAGACGCTAAAGAATACATATTGTTTTGTTCTCTAATCATCTTGCTACCTGTAGCGTCAAAACTGGCTAAGTCTAACCAATATGGTTTATAGCCTAACGCTCTAGCCGCACTTGCCATCGCAATGGAGATGCGGTAGTGGCCAAAGCCCATTCTGATATTGCCAACGATTAAGGCGTTATCTTCAAACTTTTGGTTTTCTTCACCAAAAACGATATTGTTCGCACCGATAAAATCTAAAGTAGGAATTTCTTTAAAGGAAATCTTGTAATCTTCTTTAGAATCATCACCATATTTCTTAATGTATTTAGCTTTGCTTTTATTCGCCCCTTTAATAACTTTTTTACTCATTGGGTTATTAAAGATATTACTTGTTCTATCAATCATTTATGGAGTACTCCCTTCTTAATGTTATAAGTGAAATGTTTAAGTTCACCATTTAATTCATAACTGATATGGATAAGATTACCTTCGGTAATATATCGACGGTTATGCGCATTTTCGAATATTTCGAATGTCTCTTGTAAGAGTTTCTTCTTCGTGTCATCGTAATTAGCGATGTCATCACTAGTCATAAGCACGCTACCAAATAAAGCGTTAATCTTGCTTAAAGCTTCTCTTTGAGGAAGTGTTAACTTAATGTTTTCATCTCTTAATAAGAAGACATCTGGATCATTACCGAATAAGTGGTTGTTCATGAATGAACGATAAATAGTGTTTTGAATTGTGACTTTCGTAGACACTCTTTCTCTATGGAATAAACGCATATAGAAGACGTCATCGAAGTCTAAACTCACATCTGGACCCACTCGTAAGTAATCGAAATGTTCGTAGGAGTTAATAATATTAGCACCACAGCCTAAGATGAGACGGTCACCTAAGATGTCTCTTAATAATTGATAAGCTGCATCTTGGACCATACATCTAGTCTTATTTTCATACTCTGGTAGTGCCGCCGCATACAAGAAGTCAAGCTTAAAGAAGTCTACCCCCATGTCCATATAATGGACTAAGCATTCCTTGATATAAGCAATGACTTCTTGATTGTCGAGGTCAAGGGCATAAAACCCTGACCAGTTTCCTCCCGCTTTGATCGGTCTCCCTCTTCGATCTTTCCTAATCCAATCTGGATGTTCGGAAAACAAGCGAGATTTGGTTTCCGCGGCAAACGGAGCGAGCCATAGGCCCGCCTTGAACCCTTTTTTGTGAATCTTATCGATAATTGGCTTTAAGCCATTTGGGAACTTCTTTGGATCAACATCCAACCAGTCACCGACAAATGTTTCATAACCATCATCGATTTGGAAGAGATTGAAGCGCTCATCTAAAGCTTCTAAATCTCTTAAGATTATTTCTTCGTTAATGTTTTGATAGTAGTTATACCAACTGGTATAGCCAAACAATTTCTTAACGTTTCTTTTTGGGAAAGCATCCCAGAAGGCCATTAAACCTTTTTCAAAGTTATCGTAGTAGCAGTAGTCAAAGATATTAACACTTTGTCCTTTTGCTACTTTAAGACCTTTTACATCACTAATAAGGTGGATCGAACTTCTATCTTTAATTAGTTCAATAATTAAGTAGGCAATCTTATAGTTGAGGTTGAAGATGAATGATTCATATTTACCTTTACTATAGAAGACATCATAGCCATGGCTCTTTCTAATTGAATAATTATAGAAAGTAGCGTCACCATATTTATCCATCGCATACATATGCGAGATGATGTGTGGACTCTTTTTAATGTTTCTGAGTCTTTCTCTTAATCTATATTCCCTGGTGTCAGTCCATGACTGATAACCATTGAGGAAATACATATCTTTGTAGTTGATGTGGCATGGATAAGAGACATCCGCTTTATCGAGGATAATCTCTTCATTAGCGGTAATACTAACGATAGTTCTATTACCATTTCTAATTTCGCTAATTGCTACATCAGCGTTCGAGGATGTAATAGTATGTTTTTGACCATTCTTAAAATAGATGAGTCGCATATTATTACCTATAATTATTCGGCTTTTTCACCGACATCTTTTTCGTTTTCAATCGCTTTTAAGAAAGCTTCATCGCCTTCTTTTGCGATAGTTTTCATAACTTTCTTTTCTCTATAGAAGAATAAGATAACAGCGCCTAAAACACAGAAGGCAGCGGCAACGATAGCAACGATAACTAAACCAAGTTTAGAAGCAGTAATGTCATTACTATCTACAGCTTGAGTGGTGCCAATAATCGCTAAGGATGTGAATAAAATCATAGCGATACTTTGACCAAATTTCATCGCAAATGTACGAGCGGCGAAGAACATACCTTCTCTATTTTGACCAGTAGTGACGGCTTCAGCTTCGGCAACGTCAGCAACGATAGATTGAGGAATGATGCCTAATAAGGCCATTGGTAAAGCAGCAATAATCATAATGACAATACCGAATAACCAGCTTAATCCATTAGCGCCACCTTGATTTGGTAAGAAGTTAGGAATACTTGAAATAGCGGTAATTGCATAGCAAATTGCTAAGCCTAAGAAACCAGCAATAACGAGTTTCTTTTTACCAAATTTCTTAACTAAGCCTGTAACGAATGGATAGAAGACCGCACTTAAGACAGTCATACCACCCATAAACACCATAACCATACCGGCGTCAAAGCCGAGTGAGACTTTAACAAAGAATGGTAAACCTGTTTGGAACATGGTTAAACCAACCCAGTACATGATGTCGGAAAGTGAGAATGTTCTAAAGTCCTTGTTCTTGAATGTTGAGACCAATGATTTAACAACGTTTTCTTCACTAGGCTTTGTTTCAACGTAGTCTTTCTCTTTTAAGAGAATGGCTGGTAAAAGCATACAGACTGCTGCGACAACCGCTAAGAAGATAAAGCAAATACGGAATGACCATGCATATGCATCTTGATTGCTCATGCCAGCACCTTCTAATAAGCTTGTAATAACTTTTGGCTGACGAACAATATCAATGACGTTACCTGCAGCATCTTTAACTTCGTTCATGCCAGCACCCGCTAAAACGAATGGAATGTAGGCAAGTAGTGTACCTGCAAAGAATGTTAATGAGATAGCAGTAGAAATAAACATTCTATCTTCTTGAGTTTTACCAAACTCAGAGATAAGAGCATTGTAAGGTGTGCAGTACATTGTCATAAATGTATAGAACAAAACGATAACAACACTAATCCAAATAATATTGCCAACGTTACCACCAGCATCGAAAGCACCAAATGGCGCACAGAATAATAAGACTGTGACGATTGCGAGTGGCACAGCAGCGATAAGCATGAATGGAGTTCTTCTACCTCTTGGATTTTTACTTCTATCAGATAAAGAAGCAATAAGTGGATCAGTAACAGCATCGAAAACACGGCTTAAAGCTGTGATTAAACCTAAAACTGTCATAAAACCACCGATCACAAGACCAGGTAAGATGTATTGTGTAGCACCGGCAGCGGTGTCACCTGTTGCTCCACCTGTTGGTAAATAGAATGTCACTAACCAAGCACTAATGATACCAGAAAGAAGCGACCAGCCTAATTGACCGATAGCAAAAATGATCATTTGCTTTTTAGATAATCTTTTCATAATTTGTCTCCCTTTTTAAATTATGTACCCCGATTAATTGCTGTTGAGCGTTGATAGAACGATATCAATCATGCACTCAACTTGTGACTGTTTCTCAATAACTTTATCTTGATTGAGCACAGCCGCTTTGATGGAAAGTTTCTTACAAAGCTCTAGTAAGGCGTGAGTGGTGGCAAAGTAGAACGTCGATATGTCTCTTTGCTCCTTAACGGACCCATCTTTAATACCTTCCTCGTAGGCTTTCATATAAACCTTCTCATATTGACCAACGACCGATTCATATGGGTCGATGACATCACTGCTTGTAGGATCCTCGCTACTAATGAATGAATCAAACTCATTAATAAACTTGTAGAATTCTGGATGATGGATGAAGATTTGTAAGTAGCTGAGATAGAAAATCTTTAGTTTTTCAAACCCAGTCCTACCTTCACTTAGTTTGAAGTATAAAGTGTTAACTTCTTTTTGTAATTTCATCGCGGCATAAACAACGATGGCTTGCTTTTTACCAAAATAACGGTAAATGGTGGCTTCACCCACCTGAGCGGACACCGCGATATCCTTGATGGTGACATCTTGAATAGAACGACAGATAAACAAATCTGTCGCGATGTCGACTAAAAAATTCATTTTTACATCTTTTAAACTCATAACACTATGATAGATTAACTCTCAAAACGATAATCTTTCTATCAACAATATATCTTTAATATAAAAATAATGCAAATAAAAAATGAAAAATAATCAAAAAATGTATGTTTTTATTTATAAAGATGTAATGTATAATGTTTTTTGCTTAAACAGAATAGGAGATGTAATGATGAAATTACAAAAGAGATTTTTATTTTTAAGCGCCTTAGTCGCTACTTCTTTAGTGGCTTGTAATAACGCTAAACCAGAACCACAGCCAGAACCAGATAATACGCACGTTGATGTCTTCGTTCTTTCTGGTCAATCCAATATGGAAGGTAGTACCTATTGGACACATCCAACAAGTAAGAAAGAATTATTAAAAGAATACTTTGAACAAGAAGGTATGGATTTCACTCCTGTTTCTGAAGGTATTCCATCAGTTAAGACTTCTTTCTATGGTTTCTATCATCCAAGTGGCTGGACACAAGCCCATACCGCTAGCCCAGATAAATCCACACCTGAAGCGAGATTAACTCCTAACTTCCAACCAACAAAAGTTGGTATGGGTGTCGGTGATAAAGGTGATAATCCAAACCCATTCTTTGGTCCTGAACTAGGCATTGCTAATACCATCGCTGAATACGCCACAGAAGAAAACCCAGTTCACCTAGTGAAATGCGCCTTCTCCGGTAGTGGTTTTGAAAACGGTAACTATAGAAACGGTGACCCAGACTGGGGTAGCCGTAATGATGATCCAAAAGAATCATTATTCTATTTATTAAAGACATATACACATAACTGTTTAGAAGCGATTGAACAAACAGGTAAAGTTCCAGTCTTAAAAGGCTTCATTTGGCACCAAGGTGAATCCGATGGTGGTAACGCTAAATATGAAACATATATGAGAACTCTTCTCAATGACTTCAAAGAAGAATTCAAGAGTTACGCTTTAGATGAAGATCCAGATAAAATCGCCTTCTTAGACTGCACCATCTACGATGGCAAGGGCAAGAGCACATTGAACTATGGTACCGCTGCTAATAATGCTAAATTAGCGATTGCTAATGAATCAGAAGATGACTTAAACTTTTGCATCGATGCTGGCCATGGTGAAGGTGGTTTAGGCTTAGAAGTCGGTGATGATGCCGCTGGTGGTTATAACACATATCACTACAACACCAAAGATGCTTACATCCTTGGTAAAGCCTATGGTGAACTCATCATCAATAACAATTTATTGAGAGATAAATAATCCATCTTAAAGAAATTGGAGATGCGCTATAATAGATACTGCGCTTGTAGCTCAGTTGAATTAGAGTGCAACCCTCCGAAGGTTGAGGCCACGCGTTTAAGTCGCGTCAAGCGCACCAAAATGAATTAATAGTCCTGATTAATTTCAGGACTTTTTCTTTAATTTATTTTGATAAAATCTCACTAAAAAATAATGGCCAAAAATTATCTAAAATTCTTTCTTTACTAAAGTAAAAGAATAATGTAAGATATTGCTTTCTTTTGGACCGAAAAGAAAAGAGAAAGGAGAGGAAGATAAATGAAAGCAAAAAAGAGCAAGTACTTCAAAGCCGCGAAAGAAACCACTGACAAATTAGTGGTCTATTTCTCCGCTAAAGGGTTTCAAGCTAATGGCATGTTAACTAAAGGTAATACTGCTATTATAGCGGAAATCATCAGAGATGAACTTCACGCGGACTTATTCGAACTTGTTTCTAATGATGAACATTATCCAAATGATTATCGCCCACTTCTTGAGATATCCAAAAAGGATATCGACAGTAACGCCCGTCCTATGTATCAAGAAGATGTACCAGACTTT
>CAMNMM010000018.1:0-8731 GCA_946544655.1 uncultured Caryophanales bacterium
AATAAATCAATTCATGACCAAGATGCTCGGTAATTCAATTGCCGAGTAAGTTCACAAAAGTAATATGAAAACTAAAATTATTAACACTCCAGATATGCTTAAAGCCGCCTCTCGTAAAAAGAGTGCGACTGTTTTCATGCCCGCTACTTTTGATAAAAAAGATCAATTAGAAGCCTTAGTCAAAGGTGAGAAATATTTCATTCATACCTATGGCTGCCAAGCTAATGTGAGAGATGAAGAAACGATGCGTGGCTTATTAGAGGATGTTGGTTACATTCAAACCGATAAACCAGAAGAAGCTTCCTTAATCATTATTAATACATGTGCGGTAAGAGAAAACGCTGAAGATAAAGTTTATGGTGAAATTGGTAACCTTAAACACTTGAGAAAGAAAAATAATGATTTAGTCTTAGCCATCTGTGGCTGTATGGTGGAACAACCAGAAATCTTAAAGAAACTCATGGAAACATTTACCGAAGTAAATCTTTATTTCGGCACCCATGAAATAGCACAGTTATATTCTCTTGTTTATGATGTAAGAACATCTAAGGAAAGAGTGGTGGCTATTGAAAGTAAACCAGGTGAAGTTATTGAAATTACACCTGCTTGTAGAAACAATACCTACAAAGCTTATGTCAATGTCATGTATGGTTGTGATAAGTTCTGCACGTATTGCATTGTTCCTTATACCAGAGGTAAAGAAAGAAGCAGACACTTTGAAGATGTCTTAAAAGAATGCCAAGAATTAATCGATAATGGCTATCAAGAAATTACTCTTTTAGGTCAAAACGTTAACGCTTATGGTAAAGATTTAGATGAAGGAAAAGACTTCGCAGACTTAATGGAAGCAGTGGCTAAATTAGGTGTTCCTAGACTTAGATTTACCACCTCTCACCCATGGGATTTCTCCTCAAAGATGATAGATGTGATCGCAAAATACCCAAATATCATGAAGTTTATTCATCTTCCTGTGCAATCCGGTAATGACCGTGTTTTAAAGGCAATGGGTAGAAGATACACAAGAGAAACTTATCTTGCATTAGTAAAAGAAATGAGAGAAAAGATTCCAGGATTAGCCTTATCCACTGATATTATTGTGGGTTTCCCAAATGAAACTGATGAAGAATTTAATGATACATTAACTATCGTTGATGAAATCAAATACGAAGCGGCATTTACCTTTATCTATTCTCCAAGAAAAGGTACACCTGCGGCTAAGATTGAAGACAATGTTTCTTATGAAACAAAATCCAAAAGATTCATGGAATTAGTCAAACATTTAGAGAAACACATTGAAGCCCACAGTAAAACAATGGTGGGCAAAACATATGATGTTCTTGTCGATGGTGTAAGTAAGACTGATAAAGATATGTATTCTGGTTATACAGAAGAAAATAAACTCGTCCACTTTAAAGGTGATGAGTCCATGATTGGCAAAATCGTTAAAGTGAAAATCAATGAATCTCATACCTATTCTATGATGGGAGAAGTTGTTAATGGATAAAGTCATTGAAAAGGCTAAAGAATTAAAGGCTGCGCTTGATGAAACTCCTGAGATGAAGGAGTATCTCAAATATAAAGACTTATACGAAAATAGCGAAGACGTGATTGAATTAAAGCACAATATCGCTAACTTAAGAGCAAAGGGAAAATTAAACGAGGCCAATAACTTACAAGCCCTTTATGATAACCATCCAATTGTTGTTAACTATCAAGCTAGCAAAGAAGCTTTGATGGAATTACTCAAAACTGTTCAATCATTAATTAAATAAATGCGAATAAAATCGCATTTTTTGTTATAATAGGGGCATGCTTATAGTCATAGTCGGTCCTACAGGATCAGGAAAAACATCCTTAGCTTTAACATTATCAAAGAAATATTCCGCTCCAATCATTAATGGAGATGCTTTTCAAATCTATCAAGAAATGGATATTGGTACCGCTAAAGTGGAAAAAGATAGTGAAGACTATAAAAAACATTATCTTTTAGATATTGTTAAACCAAATCAATCTTATTCTGTTAAGGAATATCAAGAAGACTTTAGAAAGACTTATCTTGAACTTAAAAAGAAATATTCAACCATTATCCTTTGTGGTGGTACTGGATTATATATTAGAGCGGCTTTATATGATTATGTTTTTGAAGATGAAGAAGAAGCGGATGTTTCTGATTTAGAACAAATGTCTAACGAAGAACTCTATGAAATGTTAAAGCAAGTCGATATTAAGGCAACCGAAACAATTCATATGAATAACCGCAAGAGAGTCATAAGAGCGCTTCAAATCGCTAGAACTCATGAGTCTAATAAGTCTGAAAGTATTGATAAGCAAGAACACACTTTATTCTTCAAAGATGAGGATGTGCGATTCTATTTCATTAATCCAAATAGGGAACAACTTTATGAGAATATTAATGCCCGTGTCGACCAAATGTTTGATAATGGCTTAGTGGATGAAGTTAAGCAATTGTTGAACAAATACGACTTATCATTAACCGCGAAAGCGGCAATTGGCTATAAAGAAGTCATCGATTATTTAGAAGGTAAATGCACCTTAGAAGAATGTAAAGAACTCATCAAAAAGAGAACAAGAAACTACGCTAAAAGGCAAGTTACATTCTTCAAACATCAATTACCTTGTAAAGAATTTGCCACAAGAGAAGAACTCTTAAAAGAGGTCACAAATGAATAAAGATATATTTGCGCGTTCAATTGGATTACTCGGAGAAGATAACTTTAACAAACTCCAAGATAAAGTTATCGCTGTTTTTGGTTTAGGTGGAGTGGGTGGAACCGCTCTTGAAGCTTTAGCGAGAACTGGTGTAGCCCATTTTATAATCGTGGACTTTGATAAAGTTGATTCAAGTAATTTAAACCGTCAAATCCTATATACAAGTAAAGATATCGCTAGAGATAAAGTCGAAGCCGCTAAAGAAAAATTATTAATGATTAATCCTGATTTAGACATCAAAACATTCAAAGGCAAGGCTCAAGAATTTGACTTTAATCAAAAGATAGATTATCTCGTTGATGCTATTGATGATGTGGAAGGTAAATTATTCCTCGTCAAAAAGGCACAAGAAAATAACATTCCATCCATCATGTCTTTAGGTATGGCTAATCGTTTTAATCCAGAACAAGTTAGAGTTAGCAAATTAAATCAAACTCGTAACGATCCATTAGCGAAGAAAATTAGATATGAAGCTAAGAAAGCGGAATTAGATTTAAGTAAGATTAACGTAGTTATCTCAGAAGAAATACCACAAAAGAACGCGGAAAAACTATATTCTACAATGATGGTGCCTTCCGCTGCAGGATTAACTATTGCAAAATTTATTTTGAATAGCATAATAGATAACAAATGAAATTAAAGAGAGGTTCTATTTATGGGAAACATTTTCGATGTAGCAAAAATGATTAATGTTGATGAGAAGTACCTTATTCCTTTTGGATATGATAAGGCTAAAATCTCATTAAAAATTATGGACGAATTAAAAGATCGTCCTGACGGCAAACTAGTATTAGTAACAGCGATTACTCCAACTAAAGCTGGTGAAGGTAAAACAACTACCTCCATTGGTTTACATGATGGCTTACGCTATATCGGTGTTCCTTCATTAGTGTGTTTAAGAGAACCATCCCTTGGCCCAGTCTTTGGTATCAAAGGTGGTGCTACTGGTGGTGGTAAAGCTCTTGTTGTTCCAAGTGAAGATATCAACTTACACTTCACAGGTGACATGCACGCCTTAACAAGTTCTATTAACTTAATTGCCGCTTGTATTGATAACTCAATTTGGCAAGGCAATGAATTAAATATCAATCCTCAAAGAGTTCTTTGGAAAAGAGCCCTCGATATGAATGATAGAGCCTTAAGAAAAGTTACTGTTTCTGAAGGTGAAACTAAAGTCGCACCAAGACAAGAAGAATTCGTCATTACTGTCGCTAGTGAATTAATGGCAATTCTTTGCTTATCTAAAGATGTTGATGACTTTATGAATAGAATCAACAACATCATCGTTGCTTATAGCTATGATGAAAAACCAGTCTTCTTAAGACAATTAAGAATTAGCCACGCCATCATGAAACTCATGATTACCGCGCTTAATCCAAACCTCGTTCAAACATTAGAAGGTAATCCTGCAATTATCCATGGTGGACCATTTGCTAATATTGCTCATGGTTGTAACTCCATTATCGCCACAAAGATGGCTCTTAAGCTAGCCCCAGTCGTGGTCACAGAGGCAGGCTTCGGTGCTGACCTTGGTGCAGAAAAATTCTTAGACATTAAATGTCGTGTTGCGGGTTTAAAACCAGATGCCGTTGTTGTCGTTGCCACAATCCGCGCTCTTAAGATGCATGGTGGTCAACCATTTGAAGAACTCGCTAATGAAAATGTTGAAGCTCTTAAAAACGGTGTTTGTAACTTAAAGAAACATATTGAAAACGTTGAAAAATTCGGTGTCCCAGCAGTGGTTTGTATCAATCATTTCGCTAGTGATACTGAAGCTGAAACCGCTTTCTTAAGCAAGTGGTGTGAAGAAAATGGTTATGACCATGCTTACTGCTCAGCCTTCGCTGATGGTGGTAAAGGTGGTGCAGAACTCGCTAAAGCGGTCATGAATATCCTCAACACTAAAAAATCTCATTATCATCCTTTATATGATGTCAATCTTCCAATCAAAGAAAAGATTGAAACCATTTGTAAAGAAATCTATGGCGCGGGTGAAGTCGTTTATACCGATGCTGCTAATAAACAAATCGAAGACTTTACTAAATTAGGCTTTGATAAGACTCCAATCTGTATCGCAAAGACTCCTCAATCATTAACCGATGATCCAAAAGTCTTAGGCGCTCCAAGAGGTTTTACAGTCACTATTCGTGAAGTGAGATTATCCGCTGGTGCAAACTTCATCGTTCCATTAACAGGCGCTATTATGACAATGCCTGGCTTACCAAAAGTTCCAGCCGCGGTGAAGATGGAAGATGTGCCTTACGATCAAAAACTTGATCATTAATTAAATTTTTTCGGACAAAAATGAAAAATTCCCCCTATTTAATCTATAGAGGGATTTTTTTATGCCACTAATTGAATTAAGTAAAGTTTCTAAAGTCTATCTTATTAATAAAAATGAGAAAAAGTATGTCTTAAAGGACATCACTTTGTCATTCCCTGAAACAGGTTTAATAAGCATTTTGGGCAAATCCGGATGTGGTAAATCAACTTTGCTTAATCTTATCGGTGGATTAGATAAATCAAGCGAAGGAACGGTTTATTATAAAGGCGATAACATCGCTAAATATAAAAACAAACAACAAGTAAGTTTTAGAAAAAGTGAAATAAGTTATATCTTTCAACATTATCATTTATTAGAAAACCAAACTGCTTTATATAACATCATGCTTCCTTGTTTATTAAATGGGGATAGTTTTAAAGTCGCGAAAGAGAAAGTTTTATCATTGATAAATAAGTTTTCTATTAAAGAAGAACTATTAGATAAGAAATGCTCTAAGTTATCAGGCGGAGAAAAAGAAAGAATCGCGATTATGCGTGCCTTTATTAGTAAAACTAATGTCATACTCGCTGATGAGCCAACAGGAGCCTTAGATAAAGATAATGCATTACTCGTAATGGAATCTTTAAAAGAAGCTAGTAAAACATCTTTAGTAATTATGGTTACGCATAATGAAGAACTAGCTAAAAGATATAGTGACCGTATTATCCATATGAAAGATGGAAGAGTAGTACAAGACGAAAAGATAAAACTCATAAACGGTAAACATCATCAAATAGCTAAAGAAAGAAAAAGTAATCCTAATTGGTACTCAAAAATTATCGCTAGAAACTTCACCAAAAGATTTAAAAGAAATATCTTCTCAATATTAGCGGTCACGATTGGGGCCACCGCTAGTATGTTGATATTTGGTTTTACTAATGGTGCTCATGACTCCATTATGAATTCAGCGGAACGTCAATTTGATTATGGTGTGGCTTCTATTAGCAAAGAAAACAAAATCGTTAGTGATGAATCACCAATTACACTTATCCAAACATTACGCGCTAATGAAGAAGAGATAGATGCATTAAGTAATGAATATGATTTCTTACATTATTGTTATTCATATGATTCATTAGTGACACCAGCCTTAGATACATATATCAACGACAAAGAAATAAATAACTTAACATATACACCTGTCTATTCTTTTTGTGATTCTTCAATTAATAAAAGCCTATTAATAAAAGGCAAATTACCAATGATAGACACTTTAAATATGGTAGTTATTAATCAAACCGCTTATGACTATCTAAAGAAAGAAATAAAAAGTGATCCACTTAATACTTATATTCGTTTAAAAGATGGTGCTTCATTTACTTATTATACTGATGATATCGAAAAGCCATATATTACAGACTACTTTGTCTATGACAGGCTAGTGGAAATCGTTGGTGTTGTTAAAGAGTTGTCGTTCTTAAATACCCCTAAGATTTACTATTCATATAAAGCTTTAGATAAGTATATGGAAGAGACATTGTTAAATAATCTTTCTGAGTATCTAGGAGAAACTAGTTGGAAAGATCGTATTATGTTTGCTTCTGATAATGAATATATCTCCAATTATTCACATCGTGTGTTTCTTAAAAATAGTGGAGATGTGTATCAATTAAAAGAGATGAAAAAGCATTTAAAAGAAGGATATAGCCTTAATAGTAATGCTTTAACAGTTGAGGAAACATTATTCTCCTTAGTGGACGCTGCAAGTGTAGGTATGGAAATCTTCTTAGCTATCGCTTTAGTGGGCACCGCAATGATTATCGGCATTGTTTCATTTGCCTCATACGCTGAAGATATCAAAGATTCTGCAATATTACTTTGTATAGGCGCTACAAGAGAAGATATCTCATCATTATATGTTTTTGAAAACTGCTTAATAGGCCTTATAGGATTAGTATTATCTTTCATCATTGCGTTAGTTAGTCAAAATCCACTTAATCATTTAATAGAGAGATTCACTTCTTTAATCAATATCATAGATATTCCGTTTAACTATTTTCATGGAAGAGCATTTCTATTTCCTCTTCTTATAGTTATGTCCGCTTTACTTATTTGTGTCTTAGCGACGTATCTTCCAATTTCCTTCTCAAAGAAGATTTCTTTAAAGGAGGAATTAAACGCTAATGATTAAGATTAATAATTTATCTAAAAACTATGGAACTAGAAAGGTATTAACTAATATCTCTTTTGACTTTAAAGAAAAAGGCATCTATGTGATATATGGACCATCTGGTTCAGGCAAAACAACCTTATTAAACTGCATCGCTGGATTAACTGATTTCTCAGGTTCTATACAAGTTAATCATCAAAACATTGAAACACTTAATGATGATGACTTAAGCCGCTTGCGTTTGACCACTTACGGCTTTGTTTTTCAGGACTTTAAACTGTTCGAAACAGAGACCGTGTTGGCTAATTTGCTATTTCCACTAGATACTTTATATTCGATGTCTAAGCCTCAAAAGATAAGGAAATGTCGTGACCTACTAGCCCTTGTTGGCTTACCTGATAAAGAAAAACAAAACGTTAATAAGCTAAGTGGCGGTGAAAAACAAAGAGTGGCTATTGCCCGTTCTTTAATAAACGACCCAACAGTCCTTTTATGTGATGAACCAACAGGAGCATTGGATGAAAATACTGGAACAGAAATCATGAATATCCTAAAGAAGATTTCTAAACGTGCAATTGTGATTATGGTTTCTCATGATCAAAGCCTGACCAAACAATATGCTGATATCATTATTGAAATGGATAATGGCACAATTGCAAATATCGTTCAGCAAAGAAAGGACACCAATTCTGAATCACATCTCCCTGTTTTAGATAACGGTGTTAGCAATGACAAGGCTAAAATCAGCGATAGCTTTCTTATTAGACATACATTCCACACGATGAAGCAGAAGAAGCTTAGAACAGGACTTTGCTATACGATGACTTCTTTGGGACTAATCGGTGTGGGCTTAGCATTTGCCTTATCATCCACAATCGCGGATAATATCAAACAAGCATACCGCGAAATAGTGGATGAAAACTCAATCGTGGTTACTCTTAAAGATAAAAACAGTTCTATCCAAGGACAATATGCCGCTAACTTTTACGAAGTTAGTGACATTAAAGAAACATACCCAGAATATGTAAGTGATATAGGCGCGACTTATTACTGCAATTTTGAAAAGTTCTTTGAAGATAGAAACGAATTAGCGTTCACCAAAGGCTATCGTAGAAGTGTGATACCAGGTTTCAGCGCTCGCCATATAAACGAATTTGAATGGTTAGAAGATATTAATACCAAAATTTATCCAAAAGATATTCAGTTATTAAAAGATGATGAAATAATTCTCTCATTAGATTATGCCACCTTAAGAGACCTTTGCTTTGAATTACAAATCGATAGAAATATTAATTCGTTAAGCAACTATTTACTAGGCAATACTTTGGATGTCTATTTTGATCTAGCAAATTATAGCTGGGAATACACCGATGAACAGTTATTAACCGTAAAAGGATTTACTTTAGAAAACAGTCTAAAAATCTATCATAGCAATCACTTATGGAATGAACATATGTTTGAAGAAATGATGAGATTTCCGACTAATGATGCTTTATCAATAAAGGATAATGAACCATGGGTGATGAAGAAAATATACTATCTAAAAGCAAAAGAAAATAGAGACAAAA
>CAMNMM010000019.1:0-8632 GCA_946544655.1 uncultured Caryophanales bacterium
AGTGTTCCTGCGATTATGGCCACTAGAACATTAGAAGATGAAAGAGAAAAGAATAGAACCATTAGATTAATGACATGCTTCTCATGTGGCGCTAAAGCTCCTATTTGGGCTTTATTAGCGGGCATTGGTGCAATGGCAGGTTTTGCGGGTGATATCTTCGTGTTTACCATCTATGTTGGTGGTATTGCCTGTGCGATTATCTTCGCCTTATTCATGAAGTTATTCTCTAAAGACCAATATGTCTCTCCATTCATTATGGAGTTACCTGCTTATCACTTACCACAACCAAGAAACGTTGGTGCCCACCTTTGGGAAAAGTTCAAACACTATTTAATTAAAGCTGGTACCATCATTGCCGCTTGTACAATCGTGATTTGGTTCCTTAAATCATTCGGTTGGGAAGAAGGTAAATTTGGTTTACTCTTATTCGAAGAAGCTAACGCTGAAGGCGAAATGGAATGGGTCTTACATATTGATGGCTCAATCCTTGCTTACTTAGGTAGAGGCTTAAGATACTTCTTCTATCCTTTAGGACCTCTCGCTGGTGGCTGGACCAATAGTACAGATGGCTGGAAATATGTCGTCTCTACATTAACTGGTTTAATCGCTAAAGAAGATGTCGTTGCCACAATGGCAGAACTTGGCTTAGAAGAAGGCACAATTGGCTTATCCTTAGCCGGTGCTTATAGCTTCGCTGTTTATAATTTATTCACCATCCCATGCTTCGCCGCTATCGGTGCTACACATGGTGAACAAAAAGGTAAAGAATTCTGGCTCACCTTATTATGGTGGTTCACTATGTCCTATGGCTTTGCCTTATTAGTCTACTGGGTTGGTGCCTTATATGAAGTTGCTTGGTGGGGTGGCTTATTAGTAACCCTCGCTCTAGCGGGTGCTGTTACCGGTGCTGGTATCGTTGTCAGCAGACGTCACAAATTAGCATTAGCTAATAACTAATAAAGGAGAATATCGATGTTTAAAGATCCTAATACAATTTGGATTGAAGTATTAGTCCTAGTCGCGGCTATCTCTTTCGTTGCGCTTGTTCTTGGTCGATATATCTATAAAAAAATCCATCATCTTCCAACAGGCGATTGTGCTTGCCATCATATCAATAAGAAAAAGATATTAAAGCAATATCATAAAGGAAAACTCTAATATGAATAAATATGTTCTTAAAATACTTGGCATGAGATGTGGCATGTGCGAATTACATGTTGAAGAAGCAATACTTAAAAACATCAAGGTTAAGAAAGTGAAGGCTAACCGCTATAAGAAAGAAGTGGTGGTCTTCACCGAATTAAACCTTGATCAAGAGGACTTCCATAAAGTCTTAGACCCAACTGGTTATCAGTTAATGACGTGCGAAAGAATGGCCGCTGTTAAACACTGGTACGGTTGGAGATAATCGTTAATAACAAAAAACCTGGCTATCATCAAGTCAGGTTTTTTCATACTAATTGGCTGGGGTGACTGGGATCGAACCAGTGAATGGTGAATTCAGAGTCCACTGCCTTACCGCTTGGCGACACCCCAAATTCAGTTAATTAAAACTGGTCTTCCTGATAAAGACGAACTTCAGTAACACCCGGGACTTCTTCTTGTAAGATGACTTCCACTAAATCTTTGATGTCGTTATTCGCGTAAGCACAGTCTTGGCAAGCGCCATGTAATTTAACATAGACAACACCTTCGGCAAAAGAGACGAATTCAACATCGCCACCATCTCTTTGTAAGAAATGTCTAATTTTATCTAATGTTGCAATAATAAGCTTTTCGCGGTCGTCTTTCATAACGATAAAGATATTAGCACAAACAAATCAAAATGTTCACTGAAATGATAAAAAATATTTTTATACCTTCTATTATTGCTATAATAGTGGCAGGTATGAAACTAAGTCTTGATGAATACGATAAAGTAAAAGCTATTGTGCCTGGTTTATTTCAATTTAATGAAAATGAAATGTATACACAAGCCGCTTTAGCGATTACTGATAATGAACTTTATTTATATGATGATAACGCTCCCGCACAAATCATGGGGGATGTTTATCATTATCCAATTTTAAAAAGAATTAAATTAGATGATATCTCAATGGCGTTAGATGAAAAGATTGTTAGAAACGCCCAATTAGATAATATGGGACGTCTTAATTTCTTAATGGAAGAAACAGAAGAAAATATCCTTTTCTACTATTATTTAAGCGATAAGAAAGACATCGCTGACTTCATTAAAGAACTCGCTGACGCTGGTATTAAAACTAGGAAAAGAAAAGTCGATTTATCCCCAGAAAATTTATAAGACCTCAACAAAGTCATTATTGATTACGAATAAAGGTCTTTTATTTTATAAAGAATTAATATATTCTTTTGGGACGGAGAAATTTATGTCAAAACAAAAATTAACTATCGCCGAACAACTAGCAAAAAGAGAATATAAAGAGCCATCTAACTTTGTCTGGTTCTTATACGCTCTTTTAGCAAGATCCCCATTCTTCGGCCCAAAATATCACGTTAAATATAAAGTTATTGATGATATTAATAAATATAAAGGTCCCGCTTTTATTATTTGGAATCATCAATCTAGAAGAGACTATTTATTCTTAAAGAATCTTATCGCCCCTCATAAATTTAATATGCTCGCTGGCTATCAAGAATTCTTTAGAAAGAAATTCACTTGGTTATTTAAAAAAGCCCAAGTCATTCCAAAGAAGAACTTCACTAACGACCCAAAGAGCATAAGAGCAATGGATAAAGTCATCAAAGCGGGTGGCACAATTGCTTTTGCCCCAGAAGGAACATCTTCTATCTTTGGTCATAACCAGCCAATCGTTCCAGGTACTGGTAGATTTTTAAAGTACTATCATATTCCTGTTTATTTTATGAAATTAGAAGGTGCTTATCTCACCTCTCATAAAGTTTGTATTGATGACCGTATTGGTAGAGTTAACGCTACTTTATCCTTATTATTTAAACCAGAAGACTTATTAAAAATGTCTCCTGAAGAAATTGATAATAAGATTAATGAAGCTTTCCATCACGATGACTATAAATGGAATAAGACACAACATATCAAATACAAGAGCAAAGGTCGTATTATGACCAATATGCAAGATATGTTATATAAATGTCCAAGATGCGGTCATGAATTAGAAATGGATGCCGCTGGTAAATATATTAGATGTACAAACTGCGGTAATGGTGGTTGTATGGATGATTATTATGACTTCTATCCATTTGATGATACTTGCAAGATCTTTGATACCCCAACTGATTGGGTGGATTGGGAAAGAGTGCAAGTCATTCATGAAATTAGAGATAATAAAGACTTCTACTTAGAAGAAGAAGTCGATATTGGTGAATTACCAACTTATAAACCAGTAAAAGATAATAAGAAAACATCAATCCCATGTGGTCATGGTAAGATCAGATTTGACCATCAAGGTATCCACTTCGATGGCATTAAAAATAATGAACCATGGCACTTTGATTTATCATATGGTGTCATCTATTCTCCAATCATTGAAAACGACTTAACACAGTTTGCTTTAGCGGTGAATGAACAAATCTATGATTTTATTCCAAAAAGACATATTGTCGGTAAAATCATTCTTGTCACAGAAGAGATGCATAGATTACACTTTAACACATGGAAAAACTTCCCTTGGAACGACTATATGTATAAGGGAACAGAATTGGAGAAAAAATAATCATGGTTAAACCATATTGGAAATCAGCATCACACATTATCATCTTTTCTTTGATGATATTAGCCCATGTCTTTTTATTCACAGCTTTTGCAATCGATGTCATTGCCTATATGAAAGATTCAGCGACTTGGGATCCTGAAGCGCCCGCTAGAATAACAACACTTATTGTGGTGATTGCGTTTTTCGTTAGTTTTATTATGGATATCATTTTCTTTTCCGATTTATTCCGTTTTATCAGATTAAAAAGAAGAACTAGCAATAACATTAAAAGCAATGTTGAAATCGTCGCGGAAGATGAAGGTAAAGAAGCCGCAAATAAAGAAGCAAAGAAGATGCTTAAGTTTAGCGAAGTTATTGCTGATGTTACCGAAGCCTCCCCTTCTAATGGTGCGGAATTTGAATTCCCACAAGAATCAATGAGACGCCCTTCTCTTAAAGCCACTCTTGTCACAATGAATTACGCTATTGGCTTACCACTCTTAGCGATATTTGGTTTATTCTTTGTTGCTATGTTCTTATTCTTTATCGCCATTGATCCAAAACATGTATTAGAAGGTTTACGTAATGCTGCGACAATTACAGTCTTAGTTATTGTCCTATTTATCGTAGCGCTTGCCATTATCATGATTATCCAAAAGATAAAATTAAAGAAAAAAGCCCCTAAAGAGATTGGCTTAAGAATCTATCCTGAATATGTTGAACAATATTTTGTGGCTAATAAAGAAGCAAGAATGGAAACCCGTTTCAAAGTCAGCTACGACAATATGAAACGCATGAAAACAAAAAACTTCTATTTAATCAAAGGTAAAGTTAATAAACAAACCGCTGTTATTACAATTTATAAACAAGAAATTCCTAGTGAAGTCATTGACTTGATAGAAGGAAGATACTTAAAAGCAAAAGAAGCTAAGAAAGCTCAAAAATAAGGCAAAAATAAATATCAATAAATTAAATAGTTTACAGAACAAGATAAAGCCCTTGCTAATTCCACAACAGTGTCCGCTTGGGCTTTTTTAATATCCAATTTGTTTTGTTCGTATGCTCTAATAGTACGCACAGGAATATCAGTTAAAAGAGATAAATCATTTTGGCTCAAACCAACAGCCTCTCTTCTTTCTTTCAAAGGACTATATTTTAATAGTTTATCTTTAAAAACATCTAGAATTTGCTTAATATCCATTTCGTGATATGGGAAATAGTAATTTAATAATTCACTACAAGGGAATACTTTGATAAGAGTCTTAAATGATTTCTTGAGAGTGGTTTGAGCATATCCCAAAACCCAACCAACCCAGTACTCTGGAGAAGCATAAGAAGAAATGCAATAATCTATAGGCGTTTTATCTAACATCATAGCTAGTAATTCGTTACTCGATTTCCCCAAAATTAAAACAGGATCCATAGTTTCAAACGCTTCTGCCACTAGAGAATTAACAAATATAGTGGAGAATTCATCAATGGATATTTTTTCACCATAAACAGCCAGTTCAAATATTTCTGCTGTTTTGTGCTGAATAATCTGTGCATAATCTTTTCTATAAGCGTACATATATTTCTTGTTTTGTGACATCACAATGTCATAGATTATTAAATATCTTGGATTTGTTTCCAGTTACTAACAAGGTTAGAGACTAGTTCTCTAGCCTTTTTATCATCTATTTCTTTACTTAAATATTTATGAATAATAATAGCGACTTCTTCCGCTTGTGCTTTAGTGCATCCTCTAGTGGTTACTGCGGCAAAGCCAATACGTAAGCCACTTGTTTTACCAGGGGTTAATGTATCATTAGGAATCATATTTTTATTTGTGGTGATACCAATGCCTTCTAAGGCTAATTGAGCATCTTTACCAGTCATACCATATGTATCTAAAACATTAATTAAGAATAAGTGGTTATCAGTACCAGAGACTAAGGCTCCTAATTCTGCTAACTTATCAGCGCATGCCTTAGTATTAACTAATACTTGTTTAATATATTCTTTAAATTCAGGTGTTAAGGCTTCTTTAAAGCAAGTAGCTTTACCACCAATAATATGTTCTAATGGTCCACCTTGATAATATGGGAAGATGGCAGAGTTAATCTTTTTAATCATTTCTTCACTATTAGTGAGAATAAGACCACCTCTAGGACCTCTTAATGTTTTATGAGTAGTGGAAGTCACAACATCCGCGTAAGGAACTGGTGAAGGATGAAGCCCTGCCGCTACTAAACCAGCAATATGGGCCATATCTACCATAAATAAGGCACCGACTTTATCAGCAATTTCTCTAAATCTTTTAAAGTCGATAGTGTATGGATAAGAAGAATAGCCCGCCATAATGAGATCTGGCTTTTCTTCTAATGCAATTCTTTCTATTTCTTCAAAATCAAGATGACCGTCCTTTAATGGATAGTGGACAAATGTATATAGGTGAGAAGAAAAAGATACTGGAGAACCATGAGTTAAATGACCTCCATCATTTAAGACTAATGAAAGAATCTTACCGCCATCTGGAAGTAAGGCTCTATAAGCCGCAGCGTTAGCTTGTGAACCACTATGTGGTTGTACATTAGCGAACTTACAACCAAATAATTCACACGCTCTATTAATTGCTAAGTTTTCAACTTCATCAACGACTTCACAGCCCCCATAATATCTATGACCCGGGAAGCCTTCAGCGTATTTATTTGTAAGAATAGAGCCACAGGCACTTCTTACATCAATACTCGCGTAGTTTTCACTAGCGATAAGTTCAATACCATTATTTTGTCTTTCTTGTTCTAAAAGAATAAGTCTATTTAATTCATTATCCATAAAAATCACCTTTGCTTTATGATACTAGAAAAAGAAGACTAATTCTATAAATTGATATTAGCCTTCTTTAAGAAAGCTTTAGTCCTTTCTTCTTTAGGATGAGCAAAGAAGGATTTACTATCTCCGCTTTCAACGATATAGCCATCATCCATAAAAATCACCTTATTAGCGACGTTCTTAGCAAAATTCATTTCATGAGTAACTACAATCATGGTTCTACCTTCTTTGGCTAATTTCTTCATAACTTCTAATACTTCATTAACCATTTCTGGATCTAACGCGGAAGTTGGTTCATCAAATAAAATGATTTCAGGATCCATACATAACGCTCTAGCAATCGCCACTCTTTGTTTTTGACCGCCACTTAAGGCACGAGGGCGATAGTTCATTCTATCTTGCATATTAACTTTAGTTAATTCTAGAATCGCTCTTTCCTTACTTTCTTCATAACTACGTTTTAAGACCTTAGTTTGAGCAATCGTGCAGTTTCTTAAAACGTCCATATTGTTAAAGAGATTAAAACTTTGGAAAACCATCGTCATTTGACTACGCATTTGGTTTCTTTGCTTTTCACTAATCGCGGTGATTGGATGTTCTTTAATAAATGCTTCGTAAGCGTCTTTATCAAAGAAGTCCGCTTTATTTGGTTTTTCGTTTAAGACTTTTTTATAAATCTTCTTACATTCTTTAACTCTTCTTTTATTTTGTTTTGTGACATAGCCTTCAATAATCTTATTTTGATAAATTGCAAGATTATCTTCTGCCTCCACTAAAACGTCTTTATATTTTGCTTTTGCTTTTCGATAAGCATCATAGTCCACAAAATCATCCTTACATTTCTCAATATTAAAGTAATTATTACCTTTAAAAGAAAGTAATCCTCTTGTTGGTTCTTCTAATAAGTTAAGACATCTTAAAAATGTTGATTTACCAGAGCCACTTGGACCAATAATTGCTATCACATCTCCCTTATTTACTGTGAGATTAATGTCCTTAAGCACTCTATTCGCGTCAAAGAATTTTGCTAAGTTTTTAACTTCTAAAATAACTTCACTCATGCAAATAATCCTCTTTTAAATCTATTAAATGGATTAAGGGAGATCTTTTGTCCATCTAATTTCTTTTCAATAAGTTTAAGGACACCCGCGGCTAATAATGTTAATAATAAGTAGATAACCGCTAAGATGAGATATCCTTCTAAGAAAGCATATGAAGCAGTGGATATAACTTTCATACGATAATATAGTTCAGTCGTAGCAATCACGTTTAAAACAGAAGAATCTTTAATATTAACAATTAATTCATTACCAATCGTTGGTAAGGAATTTCTAATAGCCTGTGGTAAAACCACAAAGAAAGAAGCAGTGGAGCTCTTCATACCTAAACTTCTCGCTCCTTCTACTTGACCCATATCCACACCGTTAAGCCCAGATTGGACAATTTCCGCCATGTAGGCCGCGGTGTTAAAGGTAATAACAATTAAACCAGCGAAGAACCAACCATTAAAGACATCACTAATTAATGATGGAAATCTAATTGCATCCCAGTTAAGTCCTAAAGCCGCACAACCATATTTAAAGATTAAGGCTTGAACCATCATCGGTGTTCCTCTTAAGACAACCGAATAGATATTGCATAATCCTTTAATAATATTGAAACCAACCTTCTTAATCCAAGAAGAAGTGGGCTTTGTTTTTAGATTCTTACCATAGGCAATAAAGACACCAAGAAATAAACCCACGACAGTACCAAATATCGATAAGATAAGCGTGGAAATAATACCCGCCCAGATGAGGCCTTGGTTTCTAATAAATAAATCACCAGCTTTTGCTAAATCTATCATTATGATCAACCTTGACTTCTTTGGCTAGCTTCGCCCATTAAGCGACTTCTTTCTTCTTGTGAAAGTCTACTTAAAGAAGCGTTTAAATCATTAAGTAAAGCGGTATTACCTTTTTTAAGACCAATATTAACCGCTAAACCTTCTAAATCACCTTCACTTAAGAAAGAATAATCACAGTATAAAACACCTAAGCCATCTAAAGATGCCATCGCTTCAATAACTGGTAATTCAGCAGGCATGGCAAATGAAATGCCACGTTGCACATCTAATGCCGAAAATGGAT
>CAMNMM010000020.1:0-8364 GCA_946544655.1 uncultured Caryophanales bacterium
CGGTTGTTAATTCTTTAGCAGCTTCAACGTCTTTTGGTTCATTCTTTAAAATTTCACCAGCGACATCTTCCACTAAAGTTTTGAAAGCATCACCTTTAGCAACGAAGTCTGTTTCACAGTTAACTTCTAAGATGACTGTCTTACCGCATTTTTCGCATGTCTTTGTGAGGGCTAAACCTTCAGCAGCGATACGGTCAGCTTTTTTAGCGGCTTTGGCTAAGCCTTTTTCTCTTAACCAGTCAGTAGCTTTATCTAAATCTTCATCGTTATTTAATAAAGCGGCTTTGCAGTCCATAAGACCCGCACCGGTTCTATCACGTAATTGTTTGATTAAATCAATTAAGGCCATTATTTGTCTTCTCCTTCAGCCTTTGGAGCTTCCTTGGCTTCTTCAGCAGCGACTGGAGCTTCTTCACCTTCAGCTTTTGGGGCTTTTGGTTTAGCGGCTCTACGTTGTTGTTTTTCAGCGTTACGGCGAGCTTCTCTTTCGGCTTGTTCTTTTTCATAAGCTTCTTGACGGGCTTGTCTTTCAGCTCTGATTCTCGCTAATTTTTCAGCGTTTTCTTTTTCTGTTTGGCGAATAACTTCTTTCATGGTGACGGCTTCGCCTTCGTCTTTTGTATAGGCCACGACTGGGACACCGTTCTTACTTTCAACGATAGCGTCAGCGATGACGGCTAAGATTAAGCTGAAAGAACGAACTGCATCGTCGTTAGCTGGAATGACATAGTCAACGACATCTGGATCACTGTTTGTGTCAACGATAGCGAAGACTGGGATGCCTAACTTTCTAGCTTCGGCAACAGCATTGTGTTCAATGCGTGGGTCAATAACGAACATGGCGTTAGGAATTTTTCTCATTTCCTTAATACCATCTAAGTTCTTTGATAATTTTTCTTTTTCTCTTCTGAGTTGAGCGGCTTCAACTTTGCTTAATAAATCAAGTTCGCCTTCTTCTTCTCTTCTTTCGAGATCTTTCAAGTATCTAATTCTGGATTGGATGGTCTTGAAGTTTGTTAATGTACCACCTAACCAACGGTTGGTGATGTAGAAACTGCCAGAACGTAAAGCTTCTTGTTGGACAGCTTCTTGGCATTGTTTCTTTGTACCGACGAATAAGACTTTGCCACCGTTATCAACGATTTCTTTCATTTTGGCGTAGGCAACTGTAATTGCGTCGACTGTTTGTTGTAAGTCAATGATGTAAACACCATTTCTTGCACCATAGATGTACTTTTTCATCTTTGGGTTCCATCTACGGGTTTGATGACCAAAGTGAGCACCGGCTTCGAGAAGTTTTCTCATTGTAATAACTGGTGCATCAGGATCATGCATAACTGCTTCCATTGTTGGGGCAGCTTGTTCTGGAGCTTGTTCAGCTTCGAGAACTTCTTTCTTTTCTTCTGCCATTTTTAGGCCTCCTTTTGTTGTACCTCCATTGCTTCGAAGAACCCGACCACTTGTTTTTAACAAGCACATTGGCGGTTCAATCCACAATGTGTGTATTTGCTGTATTCACAGCGTTTAATATATTAACAAAACCCTAGTGAGCGCGCAAGAAAAATATAAATATTATTTCTTTTTAGCTCTTGGGTGAGCAGACATATATGTTTCTTTCATCGCTTCTTCTGTGACATGAGTGTAGACCTGCGTCGCGTTTATGCTCTCATGTCCGAGGAGTTCCTGGATAACACGGAGGTCCGCTCCGTTTTCTAATAAGTGTGTCGCAAATGAGTGTCTGAGGATGTGTGGGTGTAAACCTACAAATACACCTGTTTTCTCTTCAATAGCGTCCAAGATATACTCTAGTCCTCTAGTCGTTAGCTTTTTACCTTTAGCGTTTAAGAATAAGGAAGCTGGATGGTCCTTGCTCTTCTTTAATAGTTCCATTCTTTCGTGTTCAATATAGTACTTGATGGCTTTTTGACAATCAGGGGCAAAAGGAACGATTCTTTCTTTGTTACCTTTGCCCAAAACACGTACCACCCTGTCTCTTAATTGCACATCTTGCACATTTAGGTTCACTAATTCTTCCGCTCGGATGCCAGAATAATAGAGCAAACTTAAGATTGCTTGGTCACGAGATTTAAGTGAATCTTGTCTTTCAGCATTTCTTTTAAAAATCTGCTCAATTTGATCTTTATATAAAGCGTGAGGATATTTTGTTGGCACCTTAGGCGCGCTTATAAAAATGAATGGGTTATCCTCTAAGTAACCTACATTTACCATATATTTATAGAAGTGTCTTAACGATGATAGGCGTCTCTTACAACTTCGTTTACTAACACCTCTAGCCATTTCTTCCGTTAAGAAATTACGGATAATCATCGTATCCACTTTCTCTAAAAGAACATCTTCCTTAAAAAGATAAGCACAAAACTTATCAATGTCTTCTTGATAACTAGAGACTGTCTTTCGGGAGTAGTTTCTCACATTTAATAGATGATCTAAAAACTCTTGTTCAGGTTTATTCATACAATTATCATAACAAAAATAAGAAAAAAACGGACTTACTTCCGCTTTTTCCTTAAGATTCTTTCCATGTGATTGCACTTTGGATAATTGATACATCCAAGGAAGTAGCCGAATCTGCCTTTCTTCTTGACGAGATAACCATCGCAATCAGGGCAATCTTTGACTTTCTTTTCTTCTTCAATCACTGGAGAAGTATTTGAGCTCGCTACTTTTCTAGTGTAACGGCATTTTGGGAAGTTGGAACATGTGATGAAGGAGTTACCATTTTTGTTTCTTAGTAATAATTCACCACCACATTCAGGACACTTTTCACCAATTGGAGTTGGCTTTGGTGCATCGCTTTCTTGCTTTTGGACGTATTTACATTCTGGGAAGTTGGAGCAGCCAACGAATTGACCGTTTTTACCTTCCTTGATTACTAGTGGCGCACCACATTTTGGGCACTTTTCACCAGTTTCAACAAAGCTTTCTTTATACATGATTTTGCTAACTCTATCGAATTCTTCGATAAATGGATAGTAGAAATCATTTAAAATCTTACTTCTAGATTGGTTACCTTCTTCAATGTTATCGAGTTTCTTTTCCATTGTCGCTGTGTACTTAGTGTTAACGATTTCTGGGAAGTATTTATTCAAGACAACAGAAGTTAAGTTACCTTGTTTTGTGGTAATTAAGATACCATTTTCGTTATCAACATATTTTCTCTTTCTGATGGTATCAATTGTGGAAGCATATGTTGATGGTCTACCAATACCGACTTCTTCCATAAGTCTAACAATCTTCGCTTCAGAATAATGGGCTGGAGGTTGTGTAAACTTTTGTTCAGTTTCTTTAAGTGTGACTTCGAATTGTTCATCACTTTCAAAGTCTGGGAAGAATTCGAAATGATTTTCTTCTTTTTCCGCATCTTTATAGATGGCTTCATAACCTTGGAAGAGGGTACGAGTTAAATCTAATTTGAACATTAAGCCATCACCTTCTAAGAAGACGGTCATTTGTTCATCTTTCTTAGACTGCATCAAAGATGCAAGTGTGCGGTTATAGATTAATTTATAAAGATTATATTGATCGTTTGTTAAGAATTTTCTAACGGATTCTGGAGTACGATGGTTGCTTGTTGGACGAATGGCTTCGTGAGCGTCTTGCATCATACTAACTTGTCTAATCTTTTTCGCATGACCTAAATATTCTTTACCGAATTTTTCAGTAATATAGTCAGTCGCACGTTGGACGAATGTTGGTGATAAACGTGTACTATCAGTACGCATATAGGTAATTAAACCAACATGCTCACCATCGACTTCAATACCTTCATATAGTTGCTGTGCAACTAATTGGGTTTTCTTTGTCTTAAATTTTAAACGAGAGAAAGCTTCTTGTTGTAAGGTGGAAGTAATGAATGGTTCTTTACTTTCACTAATCTTGATTTTCTTTTCAACCTTAGCAACGTTTAACTTTTCTGGAATTCTATCTAAAATAGCGTGAGCTTGTTCACTATTCTTGATTTCAACATCTTGACCATTATCAGAAAGTAAAGCAACACTGAATTCTTTATTGAACGCTTTAATCTTGGTGGTAATTGTCCAATATTCTTCTGGCACGAATTTTGCGATTTCATCATCGTGATCAGCGATCATCTTTAATGTAGCGGATTGCACTCTACCCGCGGAACGGGAGTGAATTTTCTTAAATAAAAGTGTGGATAATTTAAAACCAATAATACGGTCAATAATACGACGTGTTTCTTGAGAAGAAACAAGTGACTTATTAATGGTTCTTGGATGATTCATGGCTTCACTAATGGAATCACGAGTAATTTCGTGGAATTCTAATCTCTTAGTGGTTTCAACATCCAAGCCTAAAACTTGGGCTAAGTGCCAGGCAATAGCTTCACCTTCTCTATCAGGGTCGGTTGCTAATATAACTTCATCACATTTATCCATCGCGTTTTTAAGTTCGCGAACAATATGTTGCTTGTCTTTATTGATAATATATGTAGGCGAAAAATCGTTATTAACATCCACGCCTAAACCATCTTTTCCAGATGTGGCTAGGTCACGAATATGTCCGAGTGACGCCATGACGATATAGTTGTCACCTAGATAGCGCTTGATGGTTGTACATTTGGCAGGTGATTCAACAATAACTAACTTCATACGTCTTTTCCGTTTCAAAACTATAAGCCTACTCATAATGCTTGTCAACGAGCAAATTCCTTTATTCCTTAATTAAATAAAAGAGAACTTTATTTAAGAAAAATTTCCTTTTTTAGTCCCAATGCAAATCTTCTAATATTTGTCTTCCGCTTTCCGCAACATTGGCGCCTTCTTGGATTAAATCGTTATTCACTGTCTCCTCAAAAATGGAATGTGGAACGACATAGACTGGCTTATTATTGCCCACTGCAAGATTAACTGAGATTGTCGTACCACTGACATGAGTATTAATTTGTGGAACGATTAAAGCATCAGAAAGGGCCACCACTAATCTATTGCGCATTGGAAAGTGTGTTTTATCAGGTTCAGACATATTTGGATATTCACTGATGACTAATTCTTCTTTCTTTAGTTTTTCATATAATTCTTTATTTTCTTCGGGATAACAGTTATCGATACCAGAGCCTAATACTGCGATTGTTCTAACTTTATTTTCCATTGCTGCGGTATGACCGATAGTGTCAATCCCTCTAGCCATACCTGAAACTAGGATTTTATCTCTGCCCATTTCTTTGACTAATTTTCTAGTGGCAAGTTCACCATATTCACTATATTCTCTAGAGCCCACCACTCCATAGCGGCGTTTGTTATCATCTAGTAATGTAATGTCACCATAATAGAAAAGCACTAAAGGTGGACGAAACATTGTTTTAAGCTTGCTAGGAAAATCCTTATCTAAATAAGTAATTACTTTGCTTTTGATACTGTCGCACACCTTTTCCATTTCTGAATAAGGAACATGTTCGTCCTCACGTAAGCGTACAGCGTTAATAATTTTGAATGGATCACCATCATATTTGACAGCGAGGTAAATTAAGATTTTTCTTGAGTCATATTCAATCATAAATAAAAAAGCCTCCTATAGATTAAATAGGGGCGATTTTTCAAATTTGTCCGAAATATTTTTAAAATAGTGAAACTTTTTCGATAAAACAGGCTCTGACAGGAGCGTAAGTGAAGCGATGCAAGTGTTTTACTGGGCCATACTCTTTGAGCGCTTCTAGGTGGTCTTTAGTGCCATATCCTTTGTTTTTCTTGATGTTATATTGGGGATATTTTTCATCTAGTTCTAAGCATAAGCGGTCACGGGAAACTTTCGCTAGAATTGAAGCCGCGGCAATGCACATTGATTGGGCATCACCATGTATAATATCGACTACTGGTTTTGGATAATTTGGTATCTTCATCGCATCAGTTAGGACTAGATCAAAATCATGTTTCATATTCTCAATAGCGCGCTGCATTGCCATACGTGAAGCATTATAAATATTAACCTCATCTATTTCATCTGCACTGACCGATGCAATACCATATGCGATAGCGTTTTTAATAATGAAATCATAGGCTTCTTCTCTCTTCTTAGCAGTGAGCTTTTTAGAGTCATTAATAAGAGGGGATTCTAGTCCTTGAGGCCAGATAACCGCTGCAGCAAAAACTGGTCCAAGTAAGCAACCTCGACCGGCTTCATCACAGCCCACTATTAACTTATAACCTTGAGCGTAATATTGCTCATCTAACTCAAGCGCCATATTTCTCTAATGTGATTCTTCCTAATAAACCATCTTTGAATTCTTTGAGTAAAAGAGCTTCAGCGCGGATTAAATCGTTTTGACCTACACTATCCACGAGTTTTCTTTTCTCGGCAATTTGATTCAAAACTTTGATTCTATTTTCAATTGTTTCAATGGCGAATCTTTCAAATAAGGCAGACGGGTATTGGTTTCGTAAATAGGCTAAAAGTAGCTCTCCTAATTGTTCATTTGGAAGAATATCTTCGCGAATTGCACCAATTAAGGCGAGATTTGCAGCCTTTTTCTGGTTTTCATAGCTCATTGGAAGGATTCCTGGGGTATCTAAAAGGAGGAAATCCTTATTAACTTTGATCCATTGCTCGCCACGTGTGTATCCAGGCTTATTTTGGACACCGGCAGCCTTTCTTTTGGCAAGTCTGTTAATTAAAGATGATTTACCTACATTAGGAATGCCAATAATCATTGTTCTAATTGGTTGAGGTTTCATACCTTTAGCCATTTCTTTAGCCCATTTATCTTTTCCTAAAGAAATAACAGCTTTAGAAAGAATGGACTCTGCACTATTGTTTTTTAAATCCAAAGTGAGAATGATATCGTATTTTTTCTTTAATTCCTCGACCCATGTTTTTGTCGCTTCTGGATCGGCTAAATCGATTTTTGTAAGAACAATAATCTTCTTTTTATTTTGAATAAGTTTTTCTAAATTTTCATTAATGGATGAGATAGGAGCACGCGCATCTAAAAGCTCGATGATAACATCAACGAGTTTAACCTTATTTTCGACCTCATTTAAGGCCTTGTTCATGTGTCCTGGAAACCAATGAATTTGTTGCGCCATCTTCTTACCTCTAATAGAAAGTTGGCCAGTGATATTGCTTATTACCAACATCATATTCTGGCGTTAAATCAACATAACAGTTAGGACAAACATTACCACCTTTTGCGGAATAAGTTTTGCCACAACTTGGACATGTATATCTCTTTAAATACAACTTGCCTTTTCCTTCAATCGCCACTAAAACACCGAAGAGATTTTCATACTTAATCGGCTTACCTAAAAAGGCACAATCTCGGCTAGCTTTACGGTTATCACCTAAGACCCAATATTCATCTTCTCCTAAGGTGATAGGAGCGATTGTATCTTTGCCTGTATAGTCTTCATCTTGCGAAGGAAGAGTTTTAAATGTCGCTGGTTGTAATTCAAATTCAGAGCCGTTTAAAACATAGATTTTGCCCTTCTCAACTTTGAATGTTTCACCAGGAAGCGCCACCACTCTTTTAATCTTCTTTTTAGCGTTCTTATAAAGATTGCCTTGAGCATCATAGTCAGTGGAGTCCGGATAATAGGTACTAACAATATCAAAACGCTTAATGTGATCTAAAGCGGATTTATGAGCATCGACAATACCAAAATCCACTAGTGAACCACTAGCGTCATCTTCTGTGCCATTTAATGTTGGGGACATAGAAGTTCCTGAGACATAAATTAATTCATAATAATAAGAATGGAAAATAAGTGCTCCGCTTAAGCAGACAGCGAGAAGCAAAGCAAATGCACCTAAGGCTCTTAATACCGTGAGAAGTTTCTTGTTTTTCATCTATCTCATTATATGAGTATATGCGCGCAAAAGGCAATAAAAAAGGGCTTTTAACAAGCCCATTTTTATCTGTTTGCTGATTAGAGAATTTCTTTAATACGAGCAGATTTGCCAGACAATTTACGGATGTAAGTAATTTTATTTCTTCTAACTTTACCCTTACGGACAACTTGGATAGAAGCAATAGATGGGGAATGAACCGGGAAAGTTCTTTCAACACCGATGCCACCACTCATTTTACGAACTGTAAATGTGGCGGAGACACCACCTCCACGGCGGGAAATAACGACACCTTGGAAGTTTTGGATACGAGCCTTGTTACCTTCAACGATACGGACGGAAACTTTGACTTCGTCACCAGAAGAGAATTCTGGTAAATCATTACGTAATTGACTAGCGGTGATCTCTTTAACAAGATTATTGTTCATAAATCTTTTTCGACCTCCTACATACAACTATCTCTTGATGTTCATTCTCAATTTTGACAGCGGAACACCCGTATCATGTTTTAAAACATGCTCAAGTATAATAACAATATACAAA
>CAMNMM010000021.1:0-8319 GCA_946544655.1 uncultured Caryophanales bacterium
TAGGCATCGTTTAATGAACAACCATGTGTGCGTAATGATTTGATTTCAGTGCCCACTAAAACAAGACCACATTCTGTGAACTCACTTAAGAAGTAATTAAAATGTGCCTTCTTATTACTAGTAATGATTTTAATGCCAGTATCTGTCTTATTCATTTGTACCCTCACGAGAAATTGTTTGTAGCACCTTTGTGAATCCTACATCAAAGAATGCATATAAATGGTTATTCTCTCTTTTGTATAAAATAGAGAACACTATCATATAGAAGAATATAACGAAAATTGTAAATAACAAGATAGAGAATGTATCAAAGCTGAATTTTAGTTGCAGCAATAGACTTGTAATAACACCGACGATGATGGAAGACACAAATGGAATAACAAATTCTTTGCCTAAGAATAATAGTTTATTGTTTCCACGTTTCTTGCTCATCAAGACAAGAGTAATGAAGACACCAATTAAAGCAATCGCAGCGACAGAAGCCACCACGATATAAATTGTTAGAAGTCTTGGATGAGAATAAATTTGACGGACAGAGAACGAAGTTGCGAAAGCCACGATAATAGACAATAAGAATGTTCCAACAAAATATAAAACATCTCCTCTATGTGGCTTAACTAATGGGGTGTTTTGTTTTTGTAAGTCTTTATTGAGCTCGATGAAATACTTCTCTTTACTAGCGTTTACCACTGGTAAGAAGAAGATCATTGTTAAATATGTTGCTTCAATATTTGGTACGAAGAACATCGTGGATTCTGTGACACTATGCGCTAAGATGCCAAGGAAGCAAATTCCATAAATATAAGCGACACGGTACCTCTTATTCTTCAACAATTTCACTATTCCAACGATGAAAGTTGATAATAAAGAAACATAAAGTAATAAGCCAAATAAACCATGTCTTAAAGTGATTTCAACGATGCCATTATGAGCGCTTCTAGCTTCGAATCCACCACTTTGTAAAGCGAAATATCGTGTGAATATTGCATTACCTGTTTTGTATCCTAAACCGAATATTAAGTCGATTGGTCTTTCGCAAAGCAGATGGAAGACTGATGCCCATATACCTGTTCTTGATGTTAAGGTACTGTAGTCTTTCTTGAAGATATGTGTGTTCATGAATGACCAAAGGTTAACGAAAATTGGCACGTTAAGATTAATCATCATTGTGAAGAAACCAAACAAGAATAAAAGAACACTGAAATAAACGAATAATAATCTTGCAGCGTATCTCTTACGATCTACAAACTTGGAGAAGATTTCATATAAGGTATAAGCAATAATCGCTATCGCACTGATATAAACGGCTGTTGTACATGAGGCAAAAACAATCATCACAAAGAAGTGAACCATCAAAGCATAATAGAACGGATTGAATTTCTTGATGGATAAAATGATGCAGCTAAATACTGCGACAAGGATGATATTTGCCCAGACATTTGAATTATAAATAATGAAAGATAAACCACTACCGGTATATGTATTAGTGAAAATTGCGGTAATGTCTTTAAACTCCATCACGATATCCGTAAGCGTACAGGCAAACACGCCTATCACATATGCGAATGTGAGCCACTTTAACCATTTCCTAGAAATCGAATAACGGTTAAAGACGAATAAAATTCCATATAAAACCGCACACCAAGCGATGATTTGTAATGTATATGAAGTCTTTTCTTGAACGCTAAAAGAAACAGTAACTACATCATTGCTTTGTGTTAAGAATGAACGGTCACCTTGCCACCAGACGGTAGCAATAGAAACTAAACCGAATATAACAATGATTGGAAGTAGGGCTTTATCGATAGTGATCTTGTTTCTATTTCGCTCTCTAATGTAATAAACAATGAGCAAGAAAATCACGAACATTGAAAGCATGATTAAAGAATCGATACTCATGCCTCCCATGTGATCAGAACTGAATAACGCAAAGTTTTCAGCTAGTAAGCAAGAGAACACGATGATAAACCAAAATAGTAAATATGTGAGAGTAAATCTTAATTTTCCCATATAGCTATTAAATAAAGGTCCTTCACTGTCCCACGTGTATTATACACGTTAGACAGGAAATTGAATATATTTCTTTTCGTATGTGCTTATTTAATGATTCAAATACACAAATTGATTCAAAGTTGCTATCATAAATGCATGGAAAACAAATACGAAACATTACAAAAGATAATTAATGAAGCACGTCAAATCGTTGTCTTCACAGGCGCTGGAATTTCTGTTCCAAGCGGTATTCCTGATTTTAGAAGCGCTAATGGCATTTACAATCAAAAAACTAAATACCAAGCTTCACCAGAAGAAATCATTTCTCACACATTCTTTGAAAACTACACTGAAGAATTCTATGAGTTTTATAAGGACAAAATGTGCTATCCAAAAGCCCAACCAAATGCCGCTCATAAATACTTCGCTGATTTAGAAAAGAAGGGTAAAAACGTCATCGTTGTAACGCAGAATATTGATGGCCTTCATCAAAAAGCTGGTTCTAAGATTGTTTATGAATTACATGGCACTATTCATCAAAACTTCTGCACAAGATGTGGAAGATTATTTGGTCTTGATTATGTAATGAATTCTAAGGGTGTTCCTCACTGTGATAAATGCGGTGGGATTGTTAAACCAAATGTTGTTTTGTATGAAGAATCATTAGATGAAGATATAATCTCAAGATCTATTAATGCAATTATGACTTGCGATGTCATGATTGTGATTGGAACTTCTTTAAAAGTTTATCCAGCAGCAGGCTTTATCCGTTACTTCAAAGGCCGCTATTTAGTGGTTATTAATAAAGAATCTACATCATATGACAATATGTGTGATTTAGTCTTCAATGAAGACGTTATCAACGTTGTTAAGAACTTAAAATAATGAAAACGCTAATTTTTGACTTAGATGGCACTATCTTAGATACGCTTCAAGATTTGAAAAACGCTGTAAATCACGCGTTAAATTTTTATAATCTGCCTGAAAAGGACCTAGAATTCGTGAGAAAAGCCATCGGAAATGGCACTACTGTTTTAATTCAAAGATGCACACCGTCTTGCCTATCTGATGAAGAAAGAAATAAGGTATTCAATACTTTTAAATCATATTATTTAGAACATTATGTAGACTGCACTAAACCATATGAAGGTATTAAAGAAATGCTTACCAAATTAAAAGGTAAGGTTACCCTAGCGGTAGTCTCTAATAAGGACAACGATTTAACTAATAAAATTATTAATAAAGAGTATCCTGGTTTGTTTGATATCATCCAAGGTTCATACCTAGATCATCCTAAGAAACCTGACCCATATCTTATTAATAAAATAATTAATGAAAATAATTTAGATAGAGATAACTGCCTCTACATTGGTGACACAAATGTTGATAAGGAAAGTGCTACTAATGCTGGCCTTCCATATTTGTTAGTGAACTATGGCTATCGCGCCAAGGAAGAGCTAGAAAAAATGTGTCCTAACGACACAACTCTTTCTTCTGTAAATGAACTATATAATCAACTATTAAAGTGGGTTAACTTATAAAGAGGCGATTCTTTCCTCAATAAACTTCTCAACTGACTCTCTTGGTTGCTTGTATGTAATCGCTAATTCATCCAATAACATGTTTTTAGCGTAGTTAAGCATATCCAAATCAACAGGGCCTAATTTAATCTCATCATTGTTCTCGCCTAATTTGTTATAGAAGAATAATTGACGATATAAATAAGCAATATCTTTAACATCGCCAGAAGATAATCTCTTCTTATAAGCATCTCTTCTTTGCTTTGTATTTGTATTGAAGTCTTTACCAATCTTTTTAACTAATTTAAGAAGTTCATCAGCTTCTTCAACTGTCATGATGTGACGAATAATACTATTAGCGGAATCTACTGGAACATAGAAAGTTTCACCACTGATACGATTTACTTGCACAAGAAAATATTCTTTACCGTTCATTTCCTTGCTCCCAATAATTGTTGAGAGGCCTTCACGGCAATGAATCACTTCGTTGTTCACATTAAAATCTGACATATACATTAATATTATGTCATTTTTTCAAATTTTTTGTAAGTTTTTGAGTAAAAAATCTAGTTAAAAAGAAGACTTTAATGGACAAGTCCTATTAAAGATTAAGTGTTCTTTTGTGGATAATTTATCAGTGCAATAATAACCAGTTCTAATGAATTGGAAATGGTCTAAAGGTTGTGTGTCTTTTAATGATGCTTCCACGAAGCCTTCTAATTTGATTAATGAATTTGGATTTAATCTTTCAATGAATGATTGACCTTTTGTTTCTTCGGTTTCATCGAACACTAATGGTTCATATAGATTAAATGTGGCTGGTAAGGCTGTAGTGGCTTCAACATAATGGATTGTACCATTTGGTTTACGGGCATCAAAACCGCTGCCAGATTTGGTTTCTGGATCGTATGTGCAGTGGATTTCAACGATGTTGCCATTTTCATCTTTCACTACACTATTACATCTAATGAAATATGCATGCATTAAACGGACTTCATCACCGACAGATAATCTCTTCCATTTACGGTTTGGTTTTTCTTCAATGAAGTCTTCTCTTTCGATATATAAGTATTTACCGAAAGCAATTTGACGATGACCTAATTCTTCATTTTCCATATTATTAGAAGCATCGCAATATTCGATTTGTCCTTCTGGATAGTTATCAATCACCACTTTTAATGGATTTAAGACCGCCATTGGACGAGTAGCTTTAAGTTTTAATTCTTCTCTAAGGAAGTTATCAAGAGTGTCCGCATTTGTGGTGCTGTTGATTCTTGATAAGCCAGTATAAAGAATAAAGTTTCTAATTGCTTCTGGTGTTAAACCTTTTCTCTTTAAACCGACTAATGTTGGCATACGTGGGTCATCATAACCATCAACGTAACCACCATCGACTAATTGACGGAGATATCTTTTGGACATCACTGTATTAGTAATATTTAATCTGCCCCATTCATATTGATGTGGGACGTGTGGCATTTCACATTTTTCAACAAACCAATCGTATAAAGGACGATGGTTATCAAATTCTAATGAACATAAGGAGTGGGTGACACCTTCAATCGCGTCTTGTAATGGATGAGCGAAGTCATACATGGGATAAATGCACCACTTATTACCTTGTCTATGATGTGGGACGTGTAAAATACGGTACATGACTGGGTCACGCATATTAATATTTGGGGAAGCCATATCGATTTTCGCTCTTAAGGTCTTCTCACCATTACCATATTTACCATCACGCATTTCTTGGAATAATTTTAAGTTTTCTTCAACTGATCTATTTCTACATGGAGAATCTTTACCAGGTTCAGTTAATGTACCACGGTATGCAGTTATCTCATCAGCGCTAAGATCATCGACATACGCTAAGCCTTTTTTAATAAGAAGAATTGCTCTATTGTATGTTTCTTCAAAATAATCACTGCCAAAGAAAATGTTCTTAGGTTCATAGCCTAACCATTTAATATCGTTAATAATAGCTTGGACATATTCAGCGCCTTCATTGACTGGGTTAGTATCATCAAATCTTAAATTTGTGTAACCACCGAATGCTTTTGCGAGTTCAAAGTCATTGATTACCGCTCTAGCGTGACCAATGTGTAAATAGGCGTTTGGTTCTGGAGGGAAACGTGTGACGATTGTTTTAACACGTCCTTCTTCCAAGTCTTTTTCCATGATTGTTTTGATAAAGTTATTAATTTCTTCCATAAAAAAGCCCTCGGAGATATTTTACGCTTGTATAACAACTATTCAAATACTTTTGAATTTAGTTGTTTTTTCTAACCTTGTTTCTTTTTGTTAAATACTGGCCAGAAAGCATCTGCCCCGTAATCAATACGATTGAGTTTCATGAGTTCAATCATATCTTCTTCAGCGATTTCAAAATCTAGTTTCATATTATCTTCAATATGTTCTTTGCTAGATGCTTTTGGAATAGAGATTGTATCTAATTGTAAGGTGTATTTAATGCATAGCTGTGGCACTGAAACACCATACTTCTTGGCCATTGCTTGAATCTTTTTATCATCTAACGCTCGACCATGAGCGATTGGGGAATATGCTTCTACAACGATATCGTTTTCTTGACAGAATTTAATAACATCAACAGGGGTTTCACCAATATGTAAAAGAATTTGGTTGGCCATTGGTTTAATCTCACAGTTATTGATGATATTTTCAAGGTCATCCACTAAGAAGTTTGATACACCTATCGCCCTAAGTTTACCTTCTTTATAGGCTTCTTCCATGGCTTTCCATACTTGAATGTTTTGTTTGAAATATCTAAATGGTCCTCTAAATAAGGCCCAAGGTTGTGGACAGTGAATGAGCATTAAATCAATATAATCAACGCCTAATTTCTTAAGTGATTCATCGATTGATGCTTTGGCTTTTTTATAGGACTTTAATTCCGCTTTGACTTTGGATGTAATAAAGACTTCTTCTCTTTTAAGACCAGACTCTCTAATGCCTTGTCCAACGCCTTCTTCATTGCCATAGGCTTGCGCAGTATCGATATGACGATAACCAGCCTCTAAAGCCATCTTTACGCAGTTAGCGGCGTTCTCATTTTTAATTAACCATGTACCATAGGCTAAAGCAGGTGCCTTAACACCATTATGTAAAATAAACTCTTTCATATAAAAAACCCTCTAAGGTTATTTTGCCATAGAGGGTTAGGTTTTAGCAAAGATTTTACTTTACTAATTTATTAGGCCTTTGGTGTGAGTTTGAAGCAATCAACATATGGACCATCAACAAGGGCCTTAACTGTTAATTTATTAGCACCTGCTTTAATGGAGACATCACCAAGATCAACTTCGGCTAATTCAAGTGACCACATACTTGTTGGAGCTGGTAAAATCTTTTCGGCTAAGTTAACAGCAACGTCATTTACTTTAATTTCAAAAGCTTCTGCTAAATTGAGGTCTTCATATTGCCATGAAGAGTTCATCTTTGGAGCGCCAGTGATGGATAAGACCATTGTCTTAGCAGCATCAGCATTAAAATCAATTGATAATTCGGCTTCTGCTGGCCATGTGGTGATATAACTTGTACCACTATAAATGGAGGCACCACCCCATTGTGGGAGTTCAGCGGACATTTCACTGCCTTCTGGGATATAATCTTCAGCCTCTAAGACGATTTGTCCTGGAACAGCGGCTGGTCTAACTGTGACATCAACAACAGCGGTGAATAAGCCATCTTTCTTAACTCTAACTGTAGTGACACCAACTTTAACACCAGTAATTACACCAGCTGCATCAACTGTACAAACTGTTTCATCAACAGCAGTATAGTTAACACCTTCAGTTTTGGCTTGGATTTGAACTGTCTTGCCAACGATAACTTCGAGTTCTGCTGCTTCGAGTTCAACTGATTCTCTAACAGATGGCACTAATGTGATAGTTGCTTGCTCTTTAGCATAGACTGTTAATTCATCAATAAATGGAGCGTTATCATGCATTGTGAGCACTAAAGCATTTTCCCCACTCTTAATATCTACTTCACCAAGTGAGATTTCGTGGAATTCTGTAGCGTATTGTTGTTCTGGAGCAGGAAGTGCCTTGCCTGTTAAATCAATAGCGGCATCGTTAAATTTAACGCTTAATAATGGACCTAAATCAGTAACTTCAGCGTTAGAACCAAATGTCACAACGAGTTCAGCTTTAACAGCTTTATCAGATGTGAATTTCATGGTTTCGATATCACCTTCGCCAAAGTAACCGAGGTATGTATTTGTTTGATCCATGTAGCCGCTTGTGACTGGGGTTATACCTGAACCTTGTTCGAATGACATACCGCCGAAATCCATTGTTGTGCTCCACCATCCGTCAGCGGAATAGTGATCGGCTAATGTGAAGTCTAAAACAGCTGTAGGAGCAGGTCTTGTAACTGTAATGCCAATTGAGCCATTCTTATAGCCTTCTTTAATAGCTTTAATGCTTACTTCACCAGGAGCAACTGCGGTAACTTTACCTGTTGCATCAACCGTTGCAACTTTTGCGTCACCACTTTCCCATGTGACACCTTCAACGTCAGCGGTTAATTGTACTGTCTCCCCGATAATAAGAGTCTTCTTTCCTTCAGCAGCGGTTACTGTAATCTTTGGTAAAACCGACGAAGCTGGAGCTTGTGATGATTGGTCCCCACCTGAACTGGCTGGAGTGTTGTTGCAGGCTGCTAAACCCATGCCTAAAACTAAGCCTGCGGCCAATAAAGGTAAGAAAATTTTTGTCTTTTTCATTTTAAAAATTCCTTTCCTAAATTAAATCGACAAATATGTGTGGATAGCGAAAAATGCATT
>CAMNMM010000022.1:0-8229 GCA_946544655.1 uncultured Caryophanales bacterium
TAACGATTATTATCGTGAGATGGGTATTGCTTTAATTACCAAAAGACCAACACCAATTAATATCGTCAAAGTTGATTATTCAAAAGGGGCTAAAATTACTGATGCCTATTTTGAAAAGCAATCCACTACTGACTATAACGGTGTTTATAAAGGCAAATATATTGATTTCGAAGCTAAGAACACTAAATCAAATACCGCTTTCCCATTAAGCAATATCAGTGAACACCAAATTGTTCATCTTAAAAATGTTCTTAAACATGGTGGTATCGCGTTCTTTATCATCTCTTTCCAAATGAAAGATGAAATCTATTTATTAGATGCTTCTTTTGTTATTAACTTCTATGAACACGGCGATAGAAAATCTATCCCTTATGAAGTGTTCACAAAGGATGCTGTTTTAATTAAACAAGACTATTCGCCAAGGCTTCATTATCTTGACGCTGTAGACCAATTATATTTCAAATAATTACTTGCCTTTATATATGCACATGTCGCTTATTTTGCAGTTTTCACATTTAGGCGAACGTGCCATACAATAGTATCTACCAAAATGAATTAATTGGTGATGTAACTTAATCCATCTCTCTTCAGGGATGATTTTTTTAAGTTTTCTTTCTACATCAATCGGTTCATCATCTTTTTTAGCAAGATTAAGTCTTTTGCTAATTCTTAAAATATGTGTGTCCACTGGCAAATCTGGGATGCGGAAAATTTCCGCTCTGATGACACCAGCGGTTTTGTTTCCAACTCCTGGCAAAGTCATTAATTGTTCTTTATCTGAAGGCACTACACTATTAAAACGATCCACTAAACCTTTGACTATACCTTTAAGATTCTTGGCTTTATTTTTATATAGACCAATTGGTTTAATGATTTCTTCAATATCTTCTAAAGGTGCATCATATAAAGCGGCCAACGTTGGATATTTCTTAAACAATATTGGTGTAACCGCATTAACTGATTTATCAGTTGTTTGAGCGGATAACATTACCGCGATGACTAATTCATAATCTTTAGAATATAAAAGTTCACACTTAGCAGTGGGTAATATTTCATCTAAATAATCTAATAAAGGCTTAACGTTAGTCTTCATCATCTTCATCAAGCCATGGAGTTTTCGCGATACGAATGGTTTCTTCTAAGTTATTTGTCCAATCATCATTAATGGATGTTTTACCTTCGGCTTCAAGTTCTTCTCTTTTGGCCCATGTTAATAAAATTTTATCGACTGATTTAATTGATTTCTTGCCTTGGCTGATAGCTTCTTTTAAAGCATTAATAATAACTTCATCAGTATAACCCATCGACACCCATTCTCTAATTGTGGAGACTTCTGTTGGGGATAAGCTACGTCCTAATTCTTGTTGGAAGTTTTCATAAATATTTGTGAGTTGGTCACTAATTGTTTTATTGTTTCTGACTTCATTTTCTTTAGAAACACTGATTTGGAATTCACGGTAAAGTCTTTCCTTGAGTGGATTTAAGGAAGTAATGGTTTTACCATTCGCTGTGGTATATTCGATTAAACCACGTGTTAATAAATCAGCGAGTAATCTATCAATCTCTTTAATGTCTAGAGACATTTTTAAAGATAATAAATCCGCAGTCACGAAAGTATCACCATATGAAATAAGGTGATCCATCATTAGAATGATCGCTAATTGGTTCTCACTAATTTTGAGTTTTTTATAGTTTTCTAAAAGTAAGAAATGAAAATCTACTGCTTCACTAATCATGCTATTACTTTATCACACCCACTAGGTTTGCTATATCAAATTGTGCAAAAATATCCATTTTTTCTTTTTGATCAACGACTGTATCATCGATTTTATTTAATTCACTTCTAATCTTTGCGTCCGTGATATTTCTTAATAAATAAAAGTTACCATGCATTGCTTTTAACAATGATTCTTCAATTTTTAAATGATGCATTAAATGGAATCTAATTGCTCTTAAGATTCTAAGTGGGTCTTCTTTGATTCTTGTATCAGGGTCTCCCACCATTCTTAAGATATTATTTTTAAGGTCTTCTTGACCATGACAATAATCTATGACTTTTAAATCTTTATTCATATATAAGGCATTCACGGTAAAGTCTCTTCTTAGATAATCTTCTTTTAAATCTTTAACGAAGATGACTTTATTTGGATGTCTACTATCCTCATAAGAAGATTCTTTTCTTAAAGTGGTAATATCAAACTTTAATCCATCACTTGTCTTATATTTTAAGGAACCGAATCTTTTAAAAGTGGCATCAGCGGTAGGTAAAAACGCTAGAATTTCTTCTGGTGTTGCTTCACTAACAGCGTCCATATCCGTTAATGGTTCGTTTAAAAGATAATCTCTAACTGTGCCACCGACGAGATATAACTGATAACCATGTTTGTTAAACTCATTAGCGAGTTCAATAAATGATACTAGATTCTTGTCCATGCTATTATTCTACACTTTTTATAAAAAGAGCACAAAAAAACCAGCGTTTCCGCTGATTTTCTTTTAAACTGAACTACGCGTTCAATTTGCCTTTTAAGGCTTTAGAAAGTCTGAAACTCACTGAGCGTGATTCGGCAATCTTAATGCGGGTATGTTGTTTTGGATGGGTACCGTCACGAGATTGACGAGTTTTTGGTGTAAAAACACCAAAGTTAGTGATGTTGACTTCTTGGCCTTCTAATAAGGCTTTTTCGATTTCACCGAAACAGATGTCCAATGCTGCACGAGCGTCTTTTTTGGATAAATGCGCTTCATCTGCAACAATTTGAACAAGGTCTCTTCTGTTGAATTTTTTCATGTTCAAATGCTCCCCTTTTTGTTGAAATGAATTAGCAAGATAATCCTATTTCTAGGTTAAGTATAACATCTTTTTCAAAAAAAGTATGATTTTTTATAAACAATTAGAAGTTTTTATTTAGATTGGTTCGTTCGTTTCTTCAAAACTATGCGAATTGGAGTACCGTCAAAATTAAATGTATCTCTTAAACGATTTTCAATATATCTTTGATATGAGAAATGCATGAAGTTAGGGTCGTTTACAAATAAAACAATTGTTGGCGGGGCGCTACTAACTTGTGATGCATAGAGAATTTTTAGTCTACCACCATTGAAGTTTGGAGCTTGATTCATAATTTGAGCGTCTTGCATGACCTCATTTAGCAAACTTGTCTTGATTCTTGTATAGTATGCAGCGTGCACTGTATCAAGTGTTTCAAAGAGGGTATCAAGTCTCTGCTTTTTAAGCGCAGAAACAAACACTACTGGAGCGTAGTCTAAGAACTTATATTCATCACGAATGATTTTGACATAATCGGACATGGTATTAGTTTGCTTGTCCACTAAATCCCATTTATTAACAACGATAATAATGGCTTTATGTAGGTCTGTTGCGTATTGGATAACGTGCTTATCTTGTTCAGTGATGCCTTCTTTGCCATCGAGCACTAATAAAACAATTTCACTTCTTTCAATAGCTTTAAGTGCGCGTATCGCAGAATATTTATCAATTGATTCATAAATCTTGCCACGTTTTTTAAGACCTGCTGTATCGATAACTAAATAGTTTTTACCATTTCTGTTAAATGGAGTATCAATAGAATCTCTAGTGGTACCAGAGATATTACTGACGATAACACGATCTTGATTCAAGATAGCGTTAGTCAAAGAAGATTTACCAACATTAGGTCTACCAACCACACAGAAAGTGACTTTGTCTTCTTCTAATTCTTCACTGTTTTCTGGTAAGTATTTAACGATTTCATTTAAGATATCGCCAATGCCAATACCATGTGCACCAGAAACAACATGAGGTTCACCAAGACCTAAGCCATAGAATTCTTGCGCGTCCGCCATATGGGAACCTTCATCAATTTTATTAACCGCCAAAATAATTGGCTTTTTAACTTTTCTTAAAATGGTTGTCACCACTCTATCATCAGTGGTAATTCCAAGCTTACCATCGACCACAAACACTATCACGTCTGCCTCGTTTATGGCAATTTCAGCTTGCATACGGATTTGTTCTTGGAATGGACGATTAACGATTTCGATACCACCTGTATCAATTAAAGAGAAGTGATGACCAAGCCATTCACATTGACCATAAAGTCTATCACGAGTAATGCCCATTTCATCGTCGACAATGGCGTGTCTTTCGCCAATCATACGATTAAAAATCGTCGATTTGCCGACGTTTGGTGAGCCAACAATTGCAACGATTCCTTGAGCCATATATTTATTTCTTCTCCGCTAATTTTTGATCAATGATTTTGTTCACTTCAGCAACCACTTCATCGATTGATAAATCAGAAGTATCTAAGTGAATAGCGTCTGGTGCAGGTTTAAGAGGGGCAAAAGCACGATGAGAATCAATGTAGTCTCTCTTTTCTACATCAGCAACGATATCTTCATAGGTACAAGGGATACCTTTTTCTTGGTTTTCTAAATAACGACGTTCCGCTCTTTTTTCAACGGAAGCAACTTGGAAGATCTTAACTTCAGCGTTTGGTAAAACATATGTGCCGATATCACGACCATCCATAATAACGGAATCTTTTTCTGCCATTTTTCTTTGGAGTTCCACTAAAGCAAGACGGATGTCTTTATAGGAAGCAATATATGAAACATTTCCAGAAACATCAGTACCTCTAATTGGTTTACTGACATCAACACCATTACATAAAACAACATAACCTGGTTTTAATTCAATGTTCACTTCTGGAATTAAAGCGCAACAAGCTTTTTCATCTTGGCAATCAACACCTTTTTGTAAGCAATACCAAGTGAATGCGCGATACATTGCACCTGTATCAATATAGGTGAATCCTCTCATGAGCGCCACTTTCTTGGCGATTGTGGATTTTCCTGCTGCGGCAGGACCGTCAATAGCAATAGCAATTTTCATATTACTTTCCCCCGAATGCGTAGACTGCAAAGATGATGATACCAACAATTAATAACACGCCTAATAAACAAATACAGCCGATAGTAATGTACTTTTTAGTAATAAGACGTTTAGGGGCAGCTTCGACTTCTTGATTGTCGATTTTGCCTAAAACCTCTTCTAAAGGAAGAGTGGATGTTGTATTCATCTTATCACTAACGATGCTGCTATTTCTTTCTTTAATAGACTCAGGCTCGTTATTAATTGATTTAAATTCGTTAATAGATTGACGATATTTTTTATATTTTTCTAATCTGGTTTCGCTCATAAAAAGTCCAATCACGTATATTCTAATTTAATTAGAATGCTTTTTGAATAGAAAATAACTTTTTGTGTTAATTTGTTCCCTCACTATTGAAAATAGATAATCAAAATATATATAATCAATGTATACAACCCAAGGAGGCATTACTCATGGCTAAGAAAAGAGTAAAAATTGATGCTGCTTCATGCATTATGTGCGGCGCTTGTGTCGGCTCATACCCAGATGATTTCAAATTCTCTGATGAAGGTCCAGCCACTCCAATTACAGGCGAAGCTGATGAAGACGCAGTTGGCGTATGCCCAGTTGGTGCAATCTCTGTTGAAGAGTAAAATACAACAAAAAACTAGGCCTTGATTGACCTAGTTTTTTTGTGCGTCGATTTTCTTAAATAATAATCTTAAACGCTTATATAGTAGAGCAGTTACCACAACCACTATTGCATCCTTTAAGGCATTAAATGGTAAAGCAACCATTAATAAGAACGGCCAAGTAAGATCTTTTACTGCAGGATTAATCTTTTGGCACATACCAAGAATCGCAGCTTTTGGTAAATGATATAAATATGAATAAGCATCAAGCATAACAAATGTTGTGATAAATGATGCTCCAATAATTTGTACAACTGTAGCAACACCTAAACCGATAAGAGCACCTTTAAGTGTGCGCTTTTTCTTATAAATAAATGCGGCTGGTAGAACGAATAATGTTGAATAGATGAAGTCCGCTAATTCACCAACCCCAGCGGTACCAGTAATTGGTAATTTAACTATCGTCTTCACTAAAATAACAAGAAAGCCAGATAATGGACCATAGGCAAAACCGGCCATAAAAGCTGGAATTTCATCTAAGTGTATTTCTAAAAAACCTGGGAATATTGGAAGAGAGAACTTTAAGAATGGAATTGTATAAAGAATAATGGAAAATGCGGCGAATATCGCGGTACGCGCAATAAACTTAGTGGTCATCGCATTGCCCTTAAAGAACAATTTCGCAATTAGTTTTGCTAAAACGATAACCATGAATACAAAGACTAGTATCAAACGCGCGGTGTCAAATGCTTGCATAAAATAAAAGACCTTTCTATTCAAGGCCCTTAAAAAACTACTTCTTTCATCCAGACTTTACTGTCGCCACTTGAATTTCACAAGTTCCTGCCTCCTCTTGAGGCTCGCGGGGTTTACCGCCGGTCGCTTTTCGCTGCCCTGAAGTGATTTCTATTATATACCTTTATTTAAAAATAAAATACTATAATGCTTTGTTTTTTATTTCCCCATATAAACGTGGGTATTTTTTAGGTGTTTCTTTTATCTTTTTAATATAAATAAATGATCTATTTTCTTTTGATTCTGGTAATTGATCTTCATAGATATAATCAATTTCACAGTTGAGTTTCTTTAAAGCGCCTTGAGCTTCTGCAATTTCTTGTTCAAAACCTGGGCCTTTCATGGCGATAAATACACCACCAACTTTAAGGAGAGGAACCGCTAATTCGATAAGGATTCTTAAAGAGGCAACCGCTCTAGCAGTAACCACCATAAATCTATCTCTATTTTCTCTAGCAAAATCTTCTGCACGAGCCGCTATTCCAGTGACGTCTAGGCTCTTTTCCTTAGCGTAGTCTTCAATGAACTTCACTTTTTTAGCGGTGCTATCAAGGGCAAAAATATGGGCTTTTGGAGAAAGAATTGATAAAACAACACTTGGGAAACCAGCGCCTGCACCGATATCTAAAATATCTAATCCTTCAAAGTTTTGATTGTTTAAAAGAAGCGCACTATCAAAGAGCATCTTTTCCACGAAAGATTCTTCATCTTTAATCGCGGTAAGATTGAAACTTTCATTTGTTTTTAAAACATGTCTCATGAAATCCCATAAGAGTTCTAATTGTTGTTCGTTGCAGTTAATACCACGATTATTTAATTCTTTAACAAATGTTTCTTTATTCATGGATCTTCCTCACATTAAAGATTAAAACACTGATATCGCTTGGATTGACCCCAGATATACGAGAGGCTTGACCAATGGTCATTGGTCTCACTTTATCTAGTTTTTGTCTAGCCTCTAATGCTAAACCATCCATATTTAAGAAATCCATATCACTAGGGATTTTCATTTCTTCTAATTTCGCCATATTTTTAGCTTCTCTAATTTGCTTAACAATATAGCCTTCATATTTAGCGATGATTTCCACTTCTTCAATGGCGAATTCATCTAATTCGATATCTTGGATTTCAGGAACAAACTTCACTAAATCAACATAAGATACTTCTGGTCTTTTTAATAATTCAAAAGCTTGGATACCACCTTGAAGTGGATTTGAATTAATGCTTTCTAACCATTCGTTAATATCTTTTCTAGAACCTAAATAAATAGATTTAAGAATTTCGATAACTTTATTAATGTTATTAACTTTGTTAATGTAGTGAGAATATCTCTCTTCTTTAATTAAGCCAATATCATGACCGATTTCGGTTAATCTCATATCAGCGTTATCGTGTCTTAAGATTAAACGGAATTCCGCGCGTGATGACATTAAACGGTATGGTTCTTCTGTACCTTTAGTTACTAAGTCATCAATCATGACACCGATATAGGCTTGATCACGACGGAGCACTAATGGTTCCTTACCATCGATTTTAAGGCAAGCGTTAATACCTGCCATTAAACCAAGAGCTGCGGCTTCTTCGTAACCAGATGTGCCGCATATTTGGCCACCAATGAATAAACCTGGCCATTTCTTGATTTCAAGATTTGAACCATATTCTTCTGTTCTAATAGCGTCATATTCAATCGCGTATGCATATTTAAGGAAAACAGCATTTTCAAAGCCTGGTAAAGAACGCACCATTTCTTCTTGGACTTCAACAGGCATAGATGTTGAGAAACCTTGTAAGTAAATAGAATCGGTATATCTAGATTCTGGTTCTAAGAATAATTGATGTCTTTCTTTATCAGCAAAAGTGACGATTTTTGATTCAATAGATGGGCAATATCTTGGACCCACACCAGTCACTAAACCACTGAATAA
>CAMNMM010000023.1:0-8100 GCA_946544655.1 uncultured Caryophanales bacterium
TGCCCGAGTGGTGAAACTGGTAGACGCACTGGACTCAAAATCCAGCGGTAGCGATACCGTGCCGGTTCGATTCCGGCCTCGGGCACCATTAGATTATTAAGGATTGAAACAAATTTTCAGTCCTTTTTTATCTCTTCGACTTCGATAAAATCACTCCAACTACCATAGTCATAATTTCTTTTGGTATCTGAAGTATTTAATCTTCTTAAATAGTGGATTTCTTTTTTAACTTCTTCAGGCAAGATTAAAGTAGGATCAACATCATCGATATTATCTTTTTCAACGGTTAATGTCTCAAATATTTCTTCAAGATGTTGGATTTCTCCCTTTCCCCATTTGATAATAAACTTTTTCATATTGCTAATCCTCTTTATTTTCTAACTCGTCGATCGTTGGAAGTGTAGATCTATATTTTTCAGGAATTAAATTCGATAATTGATATTCAGAGATTCCTACTGGTAGACCAACTTCATTTATTATATGCTTTGCCAAGGTATTATCTTTATTCTTGCATATTAGTATTCCTACGGTTTTGTTATCATGATTGCTCTTTAAGGTTGCGTTAACGGCTGCGACATAGCCAATCAACTGACCCATGCTCTCGGGTTTAAATGTTTCGGTTTTAATTTCTATAACTACATAACAATGGGCTCTAATATTATAAAATAGCAAATCGCAATACATTTCAGTAGTCCCTAATAATAAGCGGACTTCTCTCCCAACATATGCAAATCCACTTCCAAGCTCTAAAAGAAATGCTTCTATGTTTTTTGTTAGTTCGTCTTTTAATTCCTTTTCATCATAGTTCTCTCTAATGTTTAGAAAATCGAATTCATATGGGTCTTTCATTATCTGATTAGCTATGCGATTGTCCACACAAGGAAAAGACTTTGCAAAATTATTCAATGTGTTTTGGCTTCTTTCATATACGCTTGCTAGAATCTGACTTTCCAAGTCCCGTCTTGATAAATTATTCTCGATAGTTGTCTTGATATAAAACAAGCATTTTTCTGTGTTTTTACATTTGTCGATAATAATTCTGTGGTGTCCCCAAGGAACCATTGTTAATTCTCCCACAACTTGTGGGAATATTTCTTTATACAAAATATAAAACTTTTCGGCATACCTTAGGTTTTGGTGACTTAATCCCTTTCCGTTCGGGATTAGCTTTTTAAGCTCTAAGCTAAGAAGTTCATAAAACCTGCTTCCGTAATTAGATTTGAATGATGTTTTTGAAATCTCCTTGCCTAACTCATAATAGTATTTGATAAGCTCGCTGTTAACGTGAATAGCTGCCTTTATTTGGGCGTTTTTGTAATTTTGGGAAAGACTTTCTACCCAGCTTTTAAAATTGATGTCAACCAACATTTCTTTTCCTCCTATTTGTTAAACGACTAGGTGCTTTTAAGAAGAAAAAAAACCATCCAACGTCAAAACACCTTTTGCAACTAACTGCTGATATCCCTATCAACCATAGTTGCTGGTGTTTCATCCATACTCGGATGGCCACATATTCAGAATACTTCTGTGTGGAGCGTAGAACTATACTCTCACCTAGACCTTGTCCCACATCGTGGTGGAGATTTATCTAAGATTCTTTATAACTCCTGGGCGATACTTTCCACATTGCAAGACCCTAACACGTCCAATCTTGCAACCTCTAGCATAGTGTTCTATCGTGTACCTGCGTATGGTCGACTTTGCGTTTGCTAGTTCATACCGCCGATAGTCTTTTGATAGAGATATTTTTATTTTATGACAATGCAAAACTACTATCAACATAATTTACTAGTAAATTAACAAGCAATATCTATATTTCTATGATGATTGCTTTGCGAATAACGCAATCTTTAATACTTACAACGTCATCAGTAGAGAAGACAAAGCTGATGGCATAACTATAATCCGTATTTTGTAGACAACTACAAGTATTCATAATAATATGAAAACAGCTATGAAAGTCTACGAATTATCATTTCAAAAGAATATCCGTGATATCGGTGGTATGGTCACTAAAGATGGTCATCATATTAAATATGGTCGATTAATTAGAGGAAGTGTTTTAACTAAGATTGATGAAAACGATGAACAAATCATCAAAGGTTTAAACATCACTGATATTATCGATTTTAGGAGTCCTGATGAATTTGAATATTATCCTGATTTCAAACTTGAAGGTGTAAGAATGCATAACCTTCCAGTTTTAAGCAAGAAAACAAACGATGAAGCTAGACAAAGAATGAAGAGTTCTGATGGTAATCTATTATGGTTCTTGGAAGATAACACTAGTGGCTTTAATCATTTAGTTAAAGTCTATAGTGAATTTATTACCACACAGGATGGTATTGGTGCTTATAAGAAGTTCTTTGAAATTATCTTAAACGATAATAGAGTAACTTATTTCCATTGCTCCCAAGGTAAAGACAGAACAGGCTTTGCGGCATATCTCGTAGAAATTGCCTTAGGCGTTAGTGAAGAAGACGCGATGAATGATTATCTATATTCAAATATTGCGATGGAAAAGCGCGCTGAGATGATGTTAAGAAGAGTGGAATATCTTCCTTTCTATAATGAAGAATATAAACAAAGTTTAATTGATGTTTTCTCCACGAGAGTGGAATATATGAACTCTGCGATTAACGCTATGAAAGAACACTATGGTGGTACACTTAATTACATCAAAGAAGCCTTAGGCGTTGATATTGATAAACTTAAATCATTATATTTGGAATAATAATTTACTTTTAAGTAATACTCATATAACATTATTAATGTGCTTAGCACAAAACATATTAAATATATAAGCGGGAGTAGCGAAGTTAGAATCTCGTCAACACGGCGAATAACCCGGGACTAACCAGTGTATGAGCAAGACGCTAGAAAACTTTTTGGAGGACAAGTATATGTTTGAAACAAAAAGCGCAAAGGAAGTCTTGCAAGAACTTGATAGTAATGTTGAGCAAGGTTTAACTAGCCAAGAAGCTGGTGAAAGACTCATTAAATATGGGCCTAACAAATTACCAGAGAAAAAGAAAACCCCGCTTTTTTTAGTGTTCTTAGGTCAGTTCAATGACCCAATGATCTTCATCCTTTTAGCGGCCGCTTTATTAAGTGTAGCGATTTCTATTTTTAACTCGGTTAAAAAGGGTGAACCATTTGATTTCGCAGACCCTGTCATTATCTTAGGTGTCTGTGTACTCAATGCAATTATTGGTACAGTCCAAGAAAACAAAGCGGAAAAATCATTAGAAGCTCTTAAAAAGATGTCTTCACCAACATGTGTCGTGAGACGTGATGGTAAACTCGTTGAATTAAAAGCGGAAGAACTAGTGGTTGGTGATATCGTCATCTTAGAAGAAGGTAGAACCGTTCCAGCAGATCTTCGTTTAATTGAGGCTATTAACTTAAAAACTGATGAATCATCATTAACTGGTGAATCTTTACCAGTGGAAAAAGACGCTAATATCGTCTTTAGCGATGAAGTTGGTGTTGGTGATAGAGTCAATATGGTCTATATGTCCACCCCAGTAGTGTACGGCCGTGGTGAAGGTATTGTTGTTAGAACTGGTATTGATACTGAAACAGGTAAGATTGCTAAATTGCTTTCCGAAGGTGATGATGATACAACACCATTACAAAAACAACTTGCTAAGTTATCTAAATTCTTAGGTCTTTTAACAATCATTATTGTTGTTATCTTGTTTGGTATTCAATTAATTGATTTGTTCAGAGCCAACGCTCGTGTACCTTTAGGTACAGAAGGCTGGCTTGATGGCATTATTGATAACTTCATGTTTGCTATCTCTTTAGCGGTCGCTGCTGTCCCAGAAGGCTTACCTGCTGTTGTTACTATTGTCTTAGCGTTAGGTGTCCAAAAGATGGTCAAAGCCAATACCATTGTGCGTAAATTACCATCTGTTGAAACATTAGGTGCTGTTAGTGTGGTTTGTAGTGATAAGACTGGTACATTAACACAAAATAAGATGACAGTAGTGCGTGCTTACTTAAACGAACGACTTGTTGGTGGAGATGAAATCTTCACTGATGATTATAAATTCTTATCCATGGGTTTATCCCTCTGTTCTAATGCCTCTGTTGATGATGGCGTTTATGGTGATCCAACTGAAATCGCTTTAGTGGAATACGCTAATAAGATGAATCAACATAAAGGTGATTTAGAAAAGATCGCTCCACGTATTAATGAATATCCATTTGATTCTGTTCGTAAGATGATGTCCACTCAACACGCTTATGAAGGTAAAAAGATTATCTTCACCAAAGGTGCGATTGACTCAATCTTAAAAGTGGCTGATCGAATCTTAATCAATGGCAAAGAAAGAAAAATTACTAAAGAAGATAAAGAAAACATTATGAAAGCCTCTGACACAATGGCAGTGGATGCCCTTCGTGTTTTAGGTCTTGCTTATACATACGCCGATGAACTTAAAGAAGAAAACTTAGTCTTCGTTGGTTTAGTGGGTATGATTGACCCACCAAGACCAGAATGTAAGAACGCTGTTTCCATTTTCAAAAGAGCGGGTATTACAACCATCATGATTACTGGTGACCATAAGACAACCGCTTTAGCAATCGCTAAAGAATTAGGCATCGCTGATGAAAATGGTGAAGCGTTAAGTGGTGATGAAATCGATGCCTTAACACCAGAACAATTGCAAGAAAAGGTCAAGACTGTGCATGTCTTTGCTCGTGTCTCTCCTGAAAATAAAGTTCAAATCGTTACTGCGATCAAAGCGAATGGCAATATCGCTGCGATGACTGGTGATGGTGTTAATGACGCGCCAAGCTTAAAAGCCGCTGATATTGGTATCGCGATGGGCATCACCGGTACTGACGTTGCTAAAGGTGCCGCGGATATGGTCTTAACTGATGATAACTTTGCTTCCATTGAGAAAGCGGTGGAAGAAGGTCGTGGTATCTATACCAACATCAAGAAAACAGTCTTATTCTTATTATCCACAAATATTGCGGAAGTCTTAGCGATGTTCGCTGTTGTTATAATGTCTCTCTTCCTAGTGGAACATAATTTACCAACGCCATTACTCGCTATCCATATCTTATGGGTTAACTTAATTACCGACTCCTTACCAGCGGTAGCCCTCGGTGCTGATGAAAAAGAAAGTGGCATCATGGATGATAAACCACGTAATCCTAAAGAATCATTATTCTCTAGAGGTGGTTATTGGGTGACTTTTGGTTATGGTTTATTGATTACTATTACCACAGTCTTTGCCTTCTTAATGATCCCAATCTTTGAAGGCCATGCTCAATCATTAGAAGATATTGCAAGGATTCTTAGCACTGGCTATGAGGCCGCTAAAGATGGTGTAACTAATATTCGTGAATACGAAATTTATATGCAAAGTATTACTAGCGCTTTCTGCGTTTTATCCTTATCAGAACTCTTCCATATGCTAGGCATGACTTCCATTAAGAAGTCCTTCGTCCATAACTTCTGGAGTAAGAACTGGTTATTATGGTTATCATTCGCTTTAGGCGTTGGTTTACAAGTTGCAGTAGTGAATATTCCGGGCTTAAATAAATTCTTCTCATGCTATCCTTTGGATATCGCACACTGGGGTATCGTGCTCGCATTAAGTGTTGCGCCACTCGTTGTCCACGAGATTGTTGCCCTTGTTCTCTTTATAAAGAGAAAAGTTAGTAGATAATATTCTCTCCTCTCAGTAGAGTTAGATATTTTTATAGTAGTGTGCTTAAATTTTGATTAACTATTATCATTTAAGCATGCAAAACGAAAAACGTATTGTTATTATCGGTGCCGGTGTGGCTGGTTTATCTGCAGGCATTTATGCAGAACAGCACGGTTTTCACGCTATCTTATTAGAAAAGAACCCATCAGTCGGTGGCATGTGCACAGGCTGGTATAGAAAAGGTTTCTATCTTGATGGCTGTGTTCACTGGTTAACAGGCACTAAAGAAGGCACATTCTTAAACGAGATGTGGAAGAATGTTAATGCCTTTAGAAGCCAAGATGATATTTTATATCTTCCATCTTGGGGTACTTTTGAATACGAAGGTCAAAAGGTTACCTTATGGAGAGATTTAGACCGCGCTGAAAAAGAGTGGAAAGAAATTTCACCAGTTGACTCCAAGATGATCCATAAATTCTTTAAGATGGTCAAAGACTTCACTAAAGTGGAACTTCCTTTAGACTTGCCTTTAAGCATGATTCCATTAAATCGTAAGATTGGCTTAGGTATGAAAGTCTTATCAGTCTGGCCATCCTATTTAAAGACCATGTTTATTTCATGCGAAGAATTCGCTGCGAAATTCAAATCACCTGCTATTAGATTTGCTTTAACTAAAGCCCAAATCGGTGAAGGTAACTTATTCTCCATGATTTATAGCTACGCCACTGTAGTTATGGGTGATGGTGGTATCCCTGTTGGTGCATCTAAACCAATGGTGGAACGTATGAAAGAAAAGTTCATCGCTTTAGGTGGTACTTTAAAACTGAACGCTAATGTCGACAGTGTCATTATCGATAATGGTGTGGCTAAGGGCGTTAAACTTATTAACGGTGAAGAATATCAAGCGGACTATGTTGTTTCTTGCTTAGATACAAACTACACCTTAAAGAGATTATTAAGAGACCAATATAAGTTCCCAGCTTTCCAAAAACGCTTTGATGATCCAGTCAGGCACCAAGCTCCAAGTTGCATATTAATGCACTTCTCTGTTAAAAAGAACAATAACTTACCAATTCCATATACTTTTGAATGTGAACCATTTAACGTCGCTGGTAATGATATTAATCACTTAACTATTCGTAGTTATGCTTATGATGAAACATTCACTAGAGGCGATAAAACAGTCCTTTCTGTCATGGTTGACCAAAGTAACGTTGATTATCCATATTGGAGAAAGTTATCTAAGAATAGAGCGATGTATCTAAAGATTAAACAAGAAATCGCTGAAGAAGTGAAATCTAGAATCCTTAAGAAACTTCCAGATATCGGTGAATTAGAAACATTAGATGTTTCCACTCCATACACATTTAACCATTATGTAAATACCTCTAATGGTGTTTATATGAGCTTCTTATTCTCCAAAAGAGATGCGATGTTCGCCCATAGTGGTCTTCTTAGAGGTTTAAAGAACTTCTACTTATCTGGACAATGGCTACAAGGTCCTGGTGGTTTACCAATCGCCATGACACAAGGTAAATTTGCTATTCAAAGAATATGTAAAAAGGAAAAACTATCCTTTGTCTTCTCTCCAGCACCACAAAAGAAAAAGGCCTAATTTATTTTGAAAATAACGAAATAAAATGGCTTTTTTAAAATTTACTAAAAAGCCTTTTTTATTGTCTAAACGTGTGTATAATTATCTATGAATTAAGAGGACAAACAATATGGACAATAAAGAATATGAAAATCGTTATCAAAGTACTGCAAATGCACTAAAAATTGTTGGTTGGATTTTATTAGCTGTTGGTATTATTTGTATTGTTATTGGCATGGGCTCATTCTTTGCGACAATGGCTAGCTTTGGATCTGGTGGCATTGAAATGCCTAAATTCTTTTTCCTTTGCTTTATTGGTGGTCCTGCGGTTATTGGTGGCATCGTTTGCTTATCCTTAGGTTACAGAAGAAAAATGATGGACTATACTGCTTCTCAAACCGCTCCTGTAGCTAAAGATTTCACCAACTATATGCTTGATGAAACTGGTGATTCTATTGCCAATGTAGCGAATAAGATTTCATCAAAGAAAGAAGAACCAATTGAAGGTGTGACTGGTAATAAATGCACTAGATGTGGTTTTATTAATCCTGCTAGTGCTAGATTCTGTTCAAAGTGTGGTGCAGCTATTACTAAAATATGTCCTAATTGTGGGGCTGAAAACGATGACGGAGCGAAATATTGTAATAGTTGTGGTAAACCTCTTTATTAATTAATAAAACAAAAACTAAGTTTTTTAAAATAAGTATTGAAACTTGTTATAAAAACACATATTATTATTGAGCGACTAAAACGAATTACTACCTGCCGACTTGGCGCAATCTGGTAGCGCAACTGAATCGTAATCAGTGGGTTGCAGGTTCAATTCCTGTAGTCGGC
>CAMNMM010000024.1:0-7917 GCA_946544655.1 uncultured Caryophanales bacterium
TTTCAAAGGTTATAAACCAGATTACGAACAATATAAAAAAGATACACATATGTTATTAATTCTTCCAAAGAAGAAATAAAAAAGAGTGGTTTCGCGAATCGAACCACTCTTTTAAGTTCTAAGAATTGATTACTCAGCAACTGGTTGTCTGCCAGCTCTTTGTCTGATGACATTGAGTTCTTCTAAAGCAGCAGCATCCTTTTCATCTTGTTTTGCTTTACGAGCTTTGGCTTTTTCTTCCATAGCAATCTTTTGATCAGCACTCATGGCATCAAGCTTGGCTTGTTTCTTAGCTTCAGCAGCAGCTTTCTTATCAGCAGCCTTTTGATCAGCTTCAGCCTTCTTAGCGAGGAACTTAGCGTTTTCTTCTTCGAAGTTAAGGCCCTTCTTTTCACAGTCAGTTCTTAATTGAGAAACTCTAGCTTCTTCGACTAAACGAGCATTTTCTTCTTCTTCTTGTTTGGCTCTGACATCTGGCTCAACCCATTGACCACCAGCGGCTAAAACTTCAGCCTTTTGGTCAGCAACGATAGCCTTATTGTCAGCGTTGGTGAATTTTTCAACGTTCATGAATAAGAACATTAAAGCAATAATGAGGTAGCAGATACCTTCAACGCCGTAAGCGAGGAATGTATGTAAGACTCTTAAAGCTTCTTTGTTTGCAGGATCAACGATGTTATTTAAGCCGATGATGATACCATTACAAATACCACTCATAGCGACCATGATGGAACCATAGACTGCCATGGTGAAGCCGTCTGTACGAATACCATGAACTGCTTCTTGGTGATCTAAAACGTTAGCCATTAAAGCGATAGAGATGTACATAGCAGGAGCTGTACCGAGGGCTTTAACACAGAAGGAAGCGATAGAGACTGCATTGACAGCGCCTTCATTTGTTGGGAATGCAAGACATGAGAATGCAGCGGAAGCACCTAAAGCAGCGAGGACACCACCAGCACTAATGGCTTTTGATTTTGTTAATTTCGCAGCTAATGGCCAGACAATAACCATACCTAATGCTGTTGGAACAGCACCGATAGTGTTAATAAATGAGGACATTGAGACACCGTTTGTATATGCTTGTGAATAGAAGGACATATCGTTGTTCTTCATCATGCCACCAAATTGATATAAGAACCAGAAGGCCATGATCATCCACCAATATTTGTCTTTCATACAAATACGGATTTGTTGACCCATTGTAACTTTCTTTGGTTGGCCTTTTTCTTCACCGTTTGCTAAAGCGGCTTCAGCGTTCTTAATATTTTCTTCAGTGATACGTTCACGTGTGAAGAAGTATTCAAGTAAGCAACCAATGATTAAGGCAACGATCATGACGATCATTAAGATAACCCATTTTTGGTTAGCAGCTTCACGTGTGATTGTTTGAGCATATTCACCTGGGAGTAAACCTTTAACTTGGTTGAAGTCGTTTGTGAAAGCGGAAGTAACACTGTTTGGTTGACCTGGAAGTAATGTTTTTGTTCCAGCTTCAACAGCTTTCATGTCTGCTTCACTTAATAAGTTATGAGCATATGCATATGTGTTATCGTATGTGTAGACAGGTAATAAACCTAACCAGTCAACGATAAGACCACCGAACATACCAGAGACACCAGCAGCGCCTAATTGTGCAGCCATGATAGCGGTACCTAACAAGCCACGTTTGCCACCATCACGAGTGGATAAGTTGACTAATGCACTGTGTGATGTGTAATACATTGGCCATGCAAATGCATAGAATAAGTTGTAACCAACTGCAGCGAAGATAGATGCTAAGACGCCACCTTCCATGGAAACTTGACCAGAAATCAAGCCTTGTAAAATGGTTTCTTCTTTAGCAGCGGTTGGAACAGGAATAATGAATAATAAGACTAATGCCACTGCGATAATTGGCATACCAATTAAGATAAGTGGTCTTGCTTTACCTGCAAGAGATGGTTTTCTTTCCATCAATCTACCGACGAGCAAGTTACCGACGATAATGATGATAGAAGAAGCTAAAGGAATAACTGTTTCAAGCCATGGAGCCCAAGAGCCCATACCGATAACGTTATGCCAGTATTGGACAAGCCAGATGTTAACGACGCCGTTACAGAACAAAGCTAAAATAGGTCCTAATAAGTAACCTAATCCTGCTTCTGGAAATAACGAGACAGTCTGGCTTTTGATTTTTGAACGCATTAAACGCGATTCAAAAAAGCTTTTCTTTGTTTTTTCAGCCATAATGACCTCCTAATGATATGTATCGTTCAAATACTCTTTAATCATAAATGATTGATACCTATTATTCAAAGAGTTTTTAAGCCACTTTTTTGTTTCTTTTTGATTTAATCGCAACAATTTAATGAAAATAACAGCAAAATATTATATATTTTTTGTGTATCTTTATGCGCAATGACGAATTTAATAAGATAGAAATAACAAACGAAAAGCAAACAAGCGGCTTCGAATTCGGAAAAACTCAGAAATTAGAAGCTACTTTTCAAAAAGATAATAAGTTACCTGAGGGTGAACTTAACGAAAAGTATATCGGTAAGACTATCCGTAAGAAAACGGAAGTCAATGTTCAGTATGAAAATAAAGCAGTTGCCCCTGCACATGGTTCCACAACAGTAACAAGCGCTACAACCGCAAGTAATGTTGCTGCCACAACCGCCACAGTAGTAACAGCCGCTTCAGTTGTAGCGGTAACCGCTGTTGCGGTGGGTACTGGTATTTCAGTTGCGCTCCATAGTTATGATTATCAATTTAATTCTTTTGAGATTGGTCTCGATTACCTAGTCTGTGATCTTTTGATTATGGATAATAATAGACCTGATGGTGAGCCATATGAACGATATTTTTATAAAGAAGAAAAGGAACAACAACCAGAAGCACCAGTTGAAACACCAAAAGTAGAAGAAGACAAGGCCTCTGAAAAAGAGGAAGAGAAGCCATTTGTTCTTCGTGTTTATAACGATACCTACGAATGTACATTTGATGCCAAATTGGGTGTGTGCGAATGGTATTTTGAAGATCTCAAACCAGATCAAAAATATCATATCTCTTTAAGCGAGAAACGTTTTGGTGGTGAAACTATCTTTGACAAACAGTTCACAACATTAAAAGAAGAGACACGGGTATCAGAATTCAGAGGAATTTCATGGGATAAGACATGCAATTTCTTAACGATGATGATGAATGTCAGACTTGATTATCAAGATGACTATGATCGTTTCTCTGATTTCAAATTTAATCTTAAGTCTGAAGCTGTTACTGCGGATGGGGCAAATGAGATTTCTTATGATTTGGTTAAAACCACTGAAGAACAACAAATTCAATTAAATAACAATCAATTCTTCAACCTAGTGGAAACTTATGAATACACATTTACCTATATGGATGAAGGTGTTGAAGTGACCGCTGAAAAAGGAACTGTTCACTTTGAAGATAACAGTGGTGCTGAATCTGAATGGCATAACTTTATCTTTGATAAAACCGCGAACTTCATAAATAGAACATTTGAAGTACAGCTAGACTTTGTTGATGACTTCAATGTCTTTGACAATTTCGTTTTGTCTATGTTCCGTACATATGAGCAAGAAGGCGCGACAATTATTGATGATATGAGTGTTGATATTCCACTTCAAAAAACCGCAGAAGTTCAAACAGTGGACCTAGATGGTTATGAAGTAATGCTATCTGATTCTTATCACTATAAACTCACATGTAATTATTATGATGAATTAAAAGTGTTAGATGAAGGTGATGTAACATTCACTGATACTAGCGGTGCTATCACTGAATTCCGTGAACTTATCTTTGATAAGAAAGCTAATTTTGATACCAGAACATTTGAAGTGCAATTAGATTACACTAATGACTTAGGTTACTTATATGGTTTCCAATTCACTTTAACTGACTTAGAGACAAGTAATGAAAGAACATATTATCTACAAGAAACAACAGATGTTCAAACCATCACAGTGGATGAAATTGAACAAGGCACAGAAGATAATCCAGTTTATTTAATAGATGTTGTTGAACATAGAATGTCTTATTCATTTAAATATATGAATCAAGACATGGAATATGTTGTCGTGGAAGGCGAAGAATTCAAATTTGAGAATTCATTAGTTAGTACATTCCAAGACGTTGAATCACCATATGACTTTGGTCATGACGAATACGATGATGATTATCTTTTACCAATAAAACTCATCTATGATGATGCTGCACATGTGTATTCCGTTTTTGAAATCAAACTTCTCAAAAATAATGAATTATATGGACGTTTGATGATGGAAGGCGAAAGAGGATTTGATAAATGGCAATACGCCACCTTCACTGGTATGGAAGGCCATCAAATAGGAGATATCATCGGTTCAAATATCACTATGTCTGTTGTTGCTATGTTAAAAGACGGCACTGAAGAAGAAGCCTATTCTAAGGAAGTAACATTCACCTTAGAAGAGACTAAAGAATTATATGATTTAAATTTTGACGATGGTACTGAACCAGGCAGCATTGCCTATGGTAACTATCAAATCGGCTTTACTCCAATTTATTCGGGTAAGAGATATTTATTCCATTGTACTTTGAACGTGGAATGCCAGTCCGGCAGAGTCTATGAAATCCCATTCGACTTTGACGAAATGAATCAAATAACCTATGCCTATTTAGGCACTTGTGATAATTTCAGCGAAGATAACTTTGAAGAAGACTTTAATAGTCCAGTAAAGTTATCAATTACATATTTCACATACCATTACGAAATGGTCGATCTTGGTAATGGTAGTGGTCCAATGGAAGAACGCGTGTCTGATAATAACGAGAAGACCGTTGTTATTCATGAAAGTTATCAATTTACATTGCAAGCATAATTAACTGTTTTCTAGGAGGTAATTGTTATGAAAAAAGAAACAAGAAACAGAATTATCAAGTGGTCGCTATATGCACTTCTAGTGATAGCAACAATCCTTATCTTTGCCTTCGGCAACTATATTTTTGGCGCTGGCAAAGAAATAGTACAAAAGGAAGTGGGTGGCAAAACAGTTGTCGAAACAATTTGGACAATTCAAGAACCTATGTTCTTCGAAGTTAAAACAGGCAATGACTTTGCAAATTATTTCCTAGAACACGCTATTCCTAATACTTTAAGAACAGTCCAAATCGCTGGTGTCGCAATTACATTTGCAATTGCCTTGCATTACTTAGCCAAGATTGTCTTCAGAAGTAAGAAAGGTAAAACAATTTCTCGTTTATTAGTGTCATTCATTAAATGGGCCATTGCTTTAACCGCTGTATTCTTCATTTTAGATGCTTGGGGCGTACCTGCTACCGCAACATTAACTGGTGCTGGCGTACTTGCTCTTATCATAGGTCTTGGTTCCCAATCCTTAGTGGCCGATATCCTTGCTGGTATCTTCATCGTCTTTGAAGGTGAATTCCAAGTTGGCGATATCGTCATCGTTGATGGTTGGAGAGGTGAAGTTAAAGAAATCGGTATGAGAACCACTAAGTTATTAGATGCTGGTGGTAACGTTAAAATCGTTAACAATAGTGAAATCAAAACCATCATTAACCAAACTCAAGAACTCTCTTTAGCAAAAGCTAATGTTTCTGTTTCCTATAACGTTAGAATTGAAAAAGTCGAAGCGGTTATCGCTGATAACATCGCGAAGATTAAAGAAAAGATTCCTGCTATTGAAGAAGGTCCATTCTATAAGGGTGTTACCGAATTAGGGGAATCTGGTGTTGGATTACTCTTTGTTGCCAAGTGTAAAGAAGATGATATTTACCAAGTTCAAAGAGATCTTAACCGTGAAATCAAAATCATGTTTGATGATAACAACATTGAAATCCCATTCAATCAACTCGTTGTGCATATGGGTGAAGATGCTGATCAACAACAAGTCAGCAAACAAGATATCAGAAAAGCTGATAGATTTAACGAAGAACAAAAAGAGTTATCTCAAGATATCTCCGTTGAAAAATAATTACCTCTTAACTTATAAATATAGCCCATCAATAGATGGGCTTTTCTTTTAAAATTTAAAGACGAATATCAATAATATCATTAAGGTGATATGGATCGCTAAGCCTAACCAGTTAACCGCGGTGAAGTACCAGTGTTCACCTTTTGTCTTATGATGGAAGATTAACATCGCTGGATAACCACCGAATGCCCCGCCTAAGAATGATAATAGCAATAGTGTTTTCTCTTTAGTTCTCCATTTACCAGATTTGGCTTTCTTCTTATCTACGCCATAGGCGATGAATGTAATAAGAGAAAGAAGAACTAGATATGAAGCATAGGCTATAATTACAATTTGTTTTGTGGTCATAAGCTTCACCAGTGCATTAAGTTTTTACCGATTTCTTTCTTGTTATTAATATCGGCTTCAAAACATCTATAAATATCACCAACATTATTAATCTTATTTTCTGATAAGACCATAATGGATAAAGCTTCTTGTACTTTCTTATCGTTTAACGCTTTAGCGACATGTTCAAAGTCTTGCTTTGTACTTCTTGTAACACCTTTAAGCGATAAGCCTTTTTCTAACACTAATCTGGTATTAATAGGGGTTTTCTCTTCATTAACGCCCATTAAGATTAAGTCCGCGCCTGGGATTGATAAATCAATCATATTGTTAATCGCATCCGCGGAGAACTTGCCGCCTACTGCTTCAATTAAAGTGTCGAACTTTTCACCCTTATACTCTTCAAACTTCGCGGTTTTCGCGTTCTTAAAAGATTCTAATTTATGGTCATCAATACCAAAGACTGTTAAATCTAAATCAGGATGATCATATCTAAGCATGATATAAACGATATAGGCCATAATGCCATCACCGAATAACGCTAATTTTTCGACTTCATTAAAGTCAATTCTACGTAATGCCGCAGTCGCGACACTTAATAATTCAGAGAAAACCGCAATACTTGGAGCAATGGATTCATCATACTTAACTAGTAAATCCGGGCTACACGTGTAGTAGTTTCTTAAAAAACCATCCGCTGTAGAACTTCTAAAAACAGCTTTAGGATAATAGTTATCACCTAAGTCTTTTCTATGACATCTACGGTTGGAGTTATCACTATAGAATTTATCATCAAATGAGTTAGGCACTAAGATGACTTTATCACCTTTCTTATATGTACCAGTTGGATCTTTAACCACTTCACCAACCGCTTCATGAATTGGGGCTAATGGATATTTATGGTTTAAAACGTTGATATCACGGTTACCTAAAAAGTAACGGATATCCGCTTTACAAATGGCCATTGTGTCCACTCTTACTAAGACCTTATTATCCATATCTTCCACAGTATCAATGAATTTCTCAATGACACCAGGAGAGGTAACTTTATAAATATTATTAAACATTAAAGGACAACCTCAGTCTTTCCAATCTTTAATAAGGCTTTAAGCATCATCAAATCATCAAAAGTGGTGATTTTAAAGTTTTGCGCGCTACCTTCCACTAAATGGACATCAATGCCAAAAGATAACACTAACTTCGCGTCATCAGTGACATTTGGAATATCTTCTTTTAAAGCCTTTTCATGGGCATCTTTAATAATCTTGAATTTGAATGTTTGAGGAGTTTGTCCTTGATATAATTCGTTTCTATTTGGAATATCAGAAATAATTTCATTATCTTTACTTCTAATAATGGTGTCACTTGCCTTGATGACAGTGTCTACCGCACCAAACTTCTTACAAACAGCAATATTATCGTTGATAATCTTTTGACTAATTAATGGTCTTGCGGCATCGTGGATGACGATAATATCATCTGGAGAAGAGACTAATTCTTCAACGGCTTTTAAACCATTATAAACAGAGATTTGTCTGGAGCTACCACCTGCCACAACACCTCTTACTTTGCTTAAGTCATATTGTTTACACCAAACTTTAACTTG
>CAMNMM010000025.1:0-7740 GCA_946544655.1 uncultured Caryophanales bacterium
TTAAGTTAATGACTGGGATACCTTTACCTGTTCTTTGATATTCAGGAATTTGATAACCACGAATACGATAAACTTTACCTAAATCTGTGAAGAAGAGTAAGTCAGTATGTGTTTCGGTATAAACCATTAATTCAACGACGTCGTTTTCATTTAATGATGCACCACGAACACCACGACCACCTCTATGTTGTGCTTTGAATTGATCAACGCTTAAACGTTTAACATAGCCACCTCTAGATAAGGTAACAACGATATCTTCTTGTGGGATTAAATCTTCATCGTCGATATTCGCCGCAACGTTAGAGATTTCTGTTCTTCTTTCATCACCGAATTTCTCTTTGATTTCTTCTAATTCTTTAATAACGACTTCGATTTCGTTTTCTCTAGAAGAAAGGATTCGTTTATATTCAGCAATATTGATTTCTAATTGATTACGTTCAGCAATTAACTTATCGGTTTCGATACCTGTTAATCTACGTAATGTCATCGCTAAAATAGCGTTCACTTGTAATTCAGTGAAATCATATTTTTCCATTAAAACCTTAGTGGCTTCTTCTGGAGTGGAGCTTTCTTTAATGATATCAACGATATCATCGATGTTATCATGACACTTGATTAAACCAATGACGATATGGTCACGAGCTTCATCTTTTTCAAGTAAGAATTTTGTTCTTCTTTCAATAACACTGACTTGGAAGTCTAAGTAGTTTTGTAAAAGAACTGGTAAGGAACATATTTTTGGAGCATTGTCCACTAAGCAGAGGTTGATAATACCAAAGCTCACTTGTAAGTTGGTGAGTTTATATAATTGGTTTAATAAAACTTCTGGAATAGCATCACGTTTAACTTCGATAACAACACGGATACCATCTTTATTGGATTCATCACGGATATCAGAGATACCTTCAATGACTTTATCACGGACTAAAGCGGCCATGTTTTCAATCATGTTAGCTTTGTTAACGCCATAAGGAACTTCATCCACAACGATACGTTTTAAACCATGTTCACCACGTTCTTCGATGTGGCATTTACTTCTAATAGCAATGCTACCTGTACCTGTTTCATAAGCATCACGGATACCACTTCTACCTAAGATGATAGCGCCTGTTGGGAAGTCTGGACCTTTAATATATTCCATTAATTCATCAACAGTGATTTGTGGGTTTCTTGCAATGGCAATAACACCATCAATAACTTCACCTAAGTTGTGTGGTGGGATGTTGGTGGCCATACCAACAGCAATACCACTACTACCATTAACTAATAAGTTTGGAAATCTAGAAGGTAAGACAGTTGGTTCTTGGTCAACACCATCGTAGTTATCCATGAAATCAACAACATCACAGTTGATATCACGGACCATTTCTAATGCGAGTTTAGCCATACGGGCTTCGGTATATCTATAAGCCGCTGGTTCATCACCATCGATAGAACCGAAGTTACCATGACCTTCAACAAGCATATATCTCATAGCGAATGGTTGGGCTAATCTGGCTAAAGCACCATAGATAGCGGAGTCACCATGAGGGTGATATTTACCCATAACGTCACCGACGATACGAGCACATTTCTTGAATGGTTTATCTGGAGTGTTACCAGTTTCACTCATAGAGTAAACGATACGTCTATGAACTGGTTTCATACCATCTCTGACATCAGGAATCGCACGAGCGACGATAACAGACATGGCATAATCAAGGAAGGATTCTTTCACTAATGGAACGGTATCAACATCGGTTAAACCAGCGACGATACCAGCTTCAAGTTCTTGTTCTTCTTCAGCGGAAACTTCTTCAGTTTCTTCATCTTTGACTTCTTCGTCTAAGACTTTGTTTTCATCTTCTAATAACATAACTTGTGCTCCTTTCCTTAGATATCAAGGTTCTTCACGAACTTCGCGTTAGCGTGAATGAACTCTTTACGTGGGTCAACGTTGTCACCCATTAAATCAGTGAAGATTTGTTCAGCGGCAATCGCATCGTTAAGAGTCACTCTAATCATCTTACGATTGCTTGGGTCCATTGTTGTTTCCCATAATTGTTCAGCATCCATTTCACCAAGACCTTTATAACGTTGGAATGGATAGCCTGGTTTTAATTTTAATTTTTGTTTAATTGTTTCTAATTGGTCGTCATTGTAGGCGTAATATTGCTTACCATGATATTCGACTTTATATAGAGGAGGTTGAGCGATATAAACGTAGCCTTCTGTAATTAAAGGACGCATAAATCTGTAGAAGAAAGTTAATAATAAGATACGGATGTGAGAACCATCGACATCAGCATCGGTCATGATGACGATCTTATGGTATCTAATCTTACTTGTATCAAATTCTGGATCAATGCCACCACCGATAGCGGTAATCATGTTACCGATTTCAGCATTAGCAAAGATACGTTTAGCTTGAGCTTTTTCAACGTTAAGAATCTTACCACGCAATGGAAGAATGGCTTGCGTTTCTCTATTTCTACCGTTTTTAGCACTACCACCAGCGGAATTACCTTCGACGATATATAATTCACATTCTTCAGGATTTTTACTTGAGCAATCCGCTAATTTACCAGGTAATGTGTTAAGTTCAAGACCGCCTTTACGACGGATTTCTTCTCTAGCTTTTCTCGCTGCTAATCTTGCGTTAGCCGCTGTCACAATCTTCTCCATGATTATTCTAGCTAAGCGAGGATCTTCTAAGAGGAATCTATTTAATTGATCACCAACGATTTGAGAGACAATCTTACGAACTTCAGAGTTACCTAATTTTGTCTTTGTTTGACCTTCAAATTGTGGGTTTGGGTGTTTAACAGAAATAACACATGTTAAACCTTCGGTAATATCATCAACTGTTAAGTCATCTTCACCATCTTTTAAGAACTTGTTTTGTCTTGCATAGGCGTTAATGACTCTTCTAATTGCATCTCTGAAACCTGTTTCATGCATACCACCTTCATGGGTATGAACGTTGTTACAGAAAGAATAGACGTTTGATGAATACCCATCATCATATTGCATTGCGATTTCAGCATAAACATGAGCTTCACTACCACTGGCTAAAGTAATAGGAGCGGTGCCTTCGCAATAAATAACTTCGTCAAATAATCTTGTTTTGTGGTTATTGATAAATAAGACGTATTCTTTAATACCACCTTTGTAGCAGAATTCTTCATGAACTTTCTCAGGAGTTCTAGCGTCTTCAACAATAATCTTAATGCCTCTATTTAAGTAGGCAACTTGTCTCATTCTGTCACGAATGATTGTGTAATCGTAAACAGTTGTATCTGTGAAGATTGTTGCATCTGGTTTAAATGTAACTGTTGTACCATTTGCTTTTGGATCACAAGTACCAATTTTCTTTAAGTGTTCAACGATTTTGCCACCGTTAACGAACTTAATGTAATAAACACCACCATCTTTATGGACTGTGACTTCACACCATTCAGATAAGGCGTTAACAACGGAAGCACCAACACCGTGTAAACCACCGGATACTTTATAACCGCCACCTTCACCGAATTTACCACCAGCGTGTAAGACTGTATAAACAGTTTCAACACCGGATAAACCAGATTTCTTAACCACGTCAACAGGGATACCACGACCATTATCAACAACGGTAATTGTGTCGCCTGGATTAATGGTGACTTTAACTTCGGTACAATAACCCGCTAAGGCTTCGTCGATTGCGTTATCAACGATTTCCCAAACGAGGTGATGAAGACCTGCACTTGATGTAGTACCGATATACATACCAGGTCTTTTTCTGACGGCTTCAAGCCCTTCTAAGACTTGAATGTTGCCTGCGTCGTATTTTGCGTCAGCTTTTTCGAGTTGAGCTTCTTCTTCGTTCATCTCGGAGACATTAACTTCAGGAATTGGAGCGGTTTCTGGAGCTTTTGTCTCTTCTACGACTTCTTTCTTTTCTTCTTCCATTAGAAGACCTCCTTTTCTTCTTGTTTTATTAATAAGTGATTACAGTCAGGAATATCTAATTTCGTGGCGGTAATGAACACTTGATTAAACTTTCTTAAAAATTTGATTAGTCTTTCTTGATGCTTTTGATCTAGCTCACTCATCACGTCATCAAGAACAATGATTGGTTTTTTATCCTTGTCTTCAATTAAGAAGTAAGGACTGAGTTTTAATGCGAGAGCGGCAATTCTGTTCTCACCTTGACTACCAAACGTGGCAATATCACGTCCGTTTAGGCTGATAGAAATGTCTTCTCGATGAACGCCTATGGAAGTTTGCTTATGTTTGAAATCGCCTTCCTCAGCGCGTTTGAATGCTTTTTTCGCGTTCTCGTTGAAGTCAGCATCATAAGGCACAAACGGGTAATACTTAACTTCAAATGTTTCTTTAACGCCTGTGAGCGCGCGCGTTATTTTATTAAGGATATCGTTGATATCCTTGACGTACATCTGTCTATAAGAGATGATTGAACCCGATAATTTCACTAGCATTTCTGTTGTGACATCGAGTAAAGTTCGATCTACTTTTTCACTTTTAAGTAAATCATTTCTCTCTTTAAGTACTTTGTCATAACGCGAGATGTAATCTAAATACATCGCACTCTTTTTAGATATAGAAATATCTAAGAAATTTCTTCTATCTCTTGGTGGACCACTGAAGAGCATCACATCTTTAGGCTGGAACAAAATGACATTAACGCATTTTGATAGCTCAGATAACTTAGAGATGTTTTTGCCGTTTATCAATATTGCGCGTCCATTTTTCGTAATATTGACTTTAATCTTTCTAGTTAGTTCTCCTTCCAAGATAGTCGCATTAATCTCTGCTCGTTCATGATTCCTTTTAATTAATTCACTATCATCATTAGCCCTAAAGCTACGACCTAATGATAAGTAGTAGATTGCTTCCACAATGTTTGTTTTACCGACAGCATTCTCGCCAGTAATCACATTCAAATTGTTAGAGAAATCAAAATTACGATAAGAGTGGTTACGGAAATTTTTGAGGCTGATGTTCTTGATCTGCATGTCTAATCGATTAAAAAGGACATGTTACGGAACTGAATGACATCACCATGGTATAATTTACGACCACGACGATTTTCTTCCTCTCCGTTTACCAAAACAGCGTTTTCACTAAGAAAATATTTTGCTTGTCCACCAGTATCAATGATACCTGTGAGTTTAAGCAAAACACCAAGTGTGATGAAGGTTTCACCTTCTTTTAATTTAATGCTTTTTTGGGCCACAAAAACTCCTGTATGTTTATTATAGACCATATAAATTAAAAAGGGAATAAATTATTCCCTTATTTTGTAATATCTTTAGAATAGGTGTTTTTGGCCTAATATGTACGGATTGGAGTGACGATTTGGACGACCGAGTCATCTGAAGCATTTTCAACCACAAATGGCTTCATTTCGCCTACAAACGCAAGTGTGACATCTGCACTTCCGAGAGCTTTAACAGCTTCAATAACGAATCCACTGTTGAAGGAAATGTGTAAGTTTTGACCAACATATTTGAAGACATCGATTCTTTCAACCGCAGAACCAACTTGGCTGGATTTAGCGGAGATCTCAATGCTATCTTCACTCATGGATAAATCAACAATGTTTTCTCTATCGATGGATAAGATGTTAGCTCTTTCGATAGCCTTCATTAAATCGTTAGCGTTAACTTCCAATAAGTAGTTAGTAACCTTTGGAACAATATTTTTTGTATTTGGATAATCACCAGCAATTAATCTAGTAGCAACAATGGTTGTGCCAATAGTGAATAACGCCTTCTTATCGCTAAAAGCGATAGTAACTGATTCTCTACCTTCTAAAAGATGATCAACTTCATTCATCATCTTAGCAGGAACATTAGCCACAAATTCAACACCAAGAGGAATACTTAATGTCTTTCTAGCCATACGAGCGGAGTCTGTTGCAGTAGCGGTTAAGATGCCATTGCTAGCTTCGAGGTTTAACGCTGTAAGGATTGGACGTTGTTCTTTTAAAGATGCTGCAAATGTTGTTTGGCTAACTAAGATATCAAAATCGGCTCTAGAAAGAGTTAATTCTGTACCATTAGCTTCTAAATCAAGGTCTGGATATTCGTCAACCTTAACGCAGTTTAAACTATATTCAGAACGGTTATTGCTATTACTAATTGTTGCAATTGTGGAATCAATAACATCTAAAGTGATTTCTTCAGTATCCATCTTTCTGATCATTTCCACCAATAATCTAGCCTTAATTAAAACTGAACCTTCTTTATAGTTTCTGATGATATCTTCTTCACCTAACTTATAAGGAACTTGAGTTTTAATAGAAATGTTTTCATCAGTACCAGTAATGAATAAACCTTTTTCATTTAGTTCTAATTTAAAATTTTCTAAAACTGCTTTAGCGTTCTTATTAGAAATCGCTCTTGAAGCAATGTTTAGACCTTTAAGGAATTCTTCACGTTTAATTGTAAATCTCATACTTATTCTTTCCCTTTTTATATATTTATTATATTAATAATAATTATTGAGTCGGTGGATATTGTGGATAACTCAAGAATTCTACCTTAGGAATATTTTACCACAATCCACTTTAAATTGATATTTTTTATTTTTAATAAAATCAATTAGACTTTAACTTCTTTTGTAAGGTGTTGATAACCGCTTTTAATGACTCGTCAGTTTTCAACATACTTTCCACCTTCGCAATGCCGTTCATCACAGTGGTATGATCACGACCTCCGAAAGTGTTACCAACTTTGGTTAATGGAATGTCTATATTAATTCTTATTAAATACATAGCGATGTGTCGCGCTAAGGCAATTTGCCCCGTTCTCACCTTACCAATCAACTGTGATGGAGCGAGATTGTAGTAGTCTGCAACAACGTTAATAATTTTTTGTTCAGATAACTGTGCGGCGACGTTTTTGATACCGGTAATACTCTGTACAGCTTCAATTGCGACATCAAGTGTAATCCTCTCAACTTGCTTCATAGAAGTGACGTAGAAAATTAACCTATTAAATGCACCATCTAATTCCCTAACATTGCTACTGAATTTCTCAGCGTAGAAGTAGAGAACCGCTGGGTCGAAATCATCAACATTAAGACCTTCATTTTTAATTTGTTTTTCAAGAATCTTCACACATGTATTTGTGTCTGGATTGTTGATTTTTACGGTGAGGCCCTGGCTGAATCTGGTAATAAGACGATCTTCTAATCCTTTTAATTCATTAGGTTGTCTATCAGATGTAATAACGATTTGTTTGTTACTATTTACCATCTTTTGATAGATGTAGAAAAACATCTCTTCAGTTTTAACCTTATTTTCGAGGAATTGAACATCATCGAATAAGAGCACATCAACAGTGGAGAAGAAGTCTTTTAATGTTTCAGATTCCTTTTCACCTTTGACGAATTTTACATATTCTTCAACAAAGTCGTTTGCATCGATATAAAGAACTTTCGCTCCTGGTTTACTGACATTTTTGATGTAGTTACCAATAGAGTGAAGTAAGTGAGTTTTACCTAAACCAGAATTTGAATAAATGAATAATGGATTGAAAACTTTACCTGGATTTTTAGCGATCACAGTGGCCGCGCGATAAGCTTCGTTATTAAATTCACCTTCAACGAACGAATCGAAAGTTAAATTACTTTTTAATTCTGCGTCCTTAAAAAAGACTGGTTCTTCACTAGATTTTTTAACAGTTCCTGGTTGGTTGTTGCTTTTAGCAACATCTTCTGGAAGAACAAATTTAAAATTACAATTTCTTTCAG
>CAMNMM010000026.1:0-7713 GCA_946544655.1 uncultured Caryophanales bacterium
GACACTAATTCTTCAACGGCTTTTAAACCGTTATAAACAGAGATTTGTCTGGAGCTACCACCCGCTACAACACCTCTTACTTTGCTTAAGTCATATTGTTTACACCAAACTTTAACTTGATCGATATATTGTTCATTAGTGACAATCACAATCTTATCGACATCATCATTGATTTCAAAAGCTTCAATGGTGTGAATCATTAATGGCTTTCCATAAATTGGAAGGAATTGTTTTGGTTTATCTGCATTACCCATGCGAGTACCGCTTCCTGCGGCAAGAATAAGAGCAATATTCATATTGGATAACTCCTTTACTATATTTTATGTTCTTTTAAGTAATCTTCATATCCCTGTTCTAAAGAAAGTCCAGAGTTGTAGTGGTGACCAACTTGTTTATCCGCTGGTGGGAACTTCATATAGTCACCATAAAGATTTCTTAAATATGTGTCATAGTCTTTAGGGACATAGGCTTCGATATCTTCAAATGGAACTTTAATAAATTCTCTAAAGATATTAGAGTCCATCGCCTCTCTTTTCATATTAAAACCAAAGAAGTTACCCGCCATAACGGATTCTTCTAATGGGATTTTTCTTACTAACTTTTCAACGTGTTTATTACGCCAGTGGGCAATATCAAAGACATAGAAAAGACCAGCGACAATATTAAGAAGAATATCTTTGAAAAATGTTCTAGCGTGAACTTTTCTCCTAAGCGCTGGTAAATAACTTAAATATACTTGCCACCAGATGTGGTTGATTTTCTTTTTAAATGTTTCTCTTGGTTTGATTTCTTTAGAGAAACCATCAATCGGGAAGATATCAATCCAAACACCGTGATTAATACGATGTTGTTTAAATGTGTTTTCAATGAAGGTAGTGGATGAATCTCTTAACTTACCATAGTTATAGATGTAGCAAGGATCAGTTTTGAATGTTTGAATAAAATATGGTGTACCTTCAAACTCTGATTGAAGTTCGACGAACTTATCATAGTCTTTTCTTGGCATACCAACATCAATATCATCATCCCAAGGGATAAAGCCTTTATGTCTAATAGCACCAAGAGTGGAACCACCCACTAAGAAATATTGCAGATTGTGCTTTTCACAAACTTTTATGAAGTATTTCAAAATGTTTAATTGTTTTTCTTGTAAAGCATTCATAGCGATATAGAAAGAATAAACTTTAATTGCCTTTTTTGCAACGCAAAGAGAACTATTACTTCATCAAATATGGCAACTTATTGACCTTTTTGATATCAATTTCGTACTCTTCATTTCCCTCTCTTGTAATAGATACGATATGTTTATCATAGATAAATGACTTACATTGGTAGTCTTTACCTTTATATGTTTTTAATCCGTTGAGTGGTAGGCCTGGTATTTCTCTTACTTTACCGACACTTAAACCCATACACTTGATCAAGCTTTCTTTAGCGCACCATAAATAGTAGAAGTCACTGTGCTCTTTAATCATCTTCGCTTCTGCTTCGTTGAAGATTCTCACTAGTGAAGACATGTCTTTGTTTTTGATTTCTTCAATATCCACACCGATTTCCGCAGTGGAAACAGCCATCAAAACATATTTACCAGAATGTGAAATATTAAAATAAGGTCCATTAGCGAAATATGGTTTACCATTTTCATTTTTAAGCAACTCTTCTCTAGATAATTGATTCTTCAAATATGAAGAAAGCAGTGACCTAATTTGATCAATTTCATTCGCATATCTCAAAGCTTTTTCTTTTTGACCAACGGAAACATTTTCTAAAAGAAAACGGAAATGTTTCTTCCCTAAATCCGTATCAGCGACATATAGTTTGACTGTTTGCATACCTCTATTATATAGCCCAAAAGTTTGTTAGCAAGCAGTTACCCCTTTTTTCTTTTCTTAGAAAAGGGTAGACTAATTTCTATGAAAAAAAGAAATGTCGGTGTCTTACTTCCAGTATTCTCATTACCAGGTAACCATGGAATAGGTGACTTTTCTCACTATGCCTTTGCTTTTATTGATTGGTTAAAAAATCATAAATATCATTACTGGCAAATCTTACCACTTAATCCAATTGGTCCCGCTAATTCACCATACATCACAGTGTGCTCAGAAGCCTTTGATATTCGTTACATTTCTTTGGACAAATTAGTGGAACAAGGTTTATTAGATAAAGCCCCAAAACATCACGCTGAAGCGGGTAGAGTTGACTATCAAGATGTTTTAGCGTTTAAAGAAAAATACTTAAGACGTGCATATAAAAACTCTAAAATTTCACTCAAAAAATTTATTAAAGAAAACCCATGGGTGATGGAGTACGCTAAATATTTAGTGCTTAAAAGCATCAACGATAACAAACCTTGGAACCAATGGATTATTAAAAAGATTCCAAACTTTGCGGAAGATGAAATCAACTTCCATATTTGGTGTCAGTTTATTGCCTTAAATCAATGGAATGATCTTAAAAAATACGCGAATAAGAATGGTGTAAAGATTATCGCGGACTGTCCATTCTATGTCGGTCTTGATAGTGTAGATTGTTATTTAAATAAAGATGAGTTCATGATGGACGAACACTATAATCCAACAGTTGTTTCTGGCTGTCCTCCTGATGCCTTCTCTGATGATGGCCAATTATGGGGTACACCAATTTATAACTTTGAAAAGATGAAAGAGAATAACTATAAGTTCTTAATTAATCGTATTGCTTGCTTAGCCAGTAGAGCGGACATCCTTCGTTTAGATCATTTCCGCGCTTTTGATACATATTGTGTCATCCCAGCGGGAGATGAGAATGCTAGACGCGGGGAATGGAAGATTGGTCCACGTCATGATTTCTTTGATAATTTATTTAATCAATATCCTAATATTAAAATTATCGCAGAAGACCTTGGTCTCCTCTTCGATAGTGTTCATGAATTAAGAGATTACTATAAACTTCCAGGTATGAGAGTTATTCAGTTCGTAGCCTTCGAACAACTTGAAGAAAATAAAAATATCATCCTTTATCCGGGTACTCATGATAACCAAACATTATACGGTTGGCTTAAATCCTTAGATAAGGAACATAAAGATATTTTAAGAAAAGAATACAAGGGCACTAAAGACTTATATGGTTCCTTATTTAAAGAGATATGGAACATGACAAGTCTTATCACTATTTTCCCAGTCCAAGACTTAATAAAATTAGATGATAAAGCAAGGATAAATCATCCTGGAACAGTGGGCCCACATAACTGGACATTCAAATTCAAAAATATGAGTTTCTTAGAAGCTGTCAAATACGGTAATTAGTTTGACAGTTTTTTTGTTTTGTATCTTTTCCCTTGGCGATTAATTTTATCTAACTTTTGATATGTTATAATTTGAGCACTATGAAAAACAAACTAACTGCATTGGCGTTTATTTCTTTGTTGGCTTTAACTGCCTGCGGAACAAAGAAATATCAGCCTCAAGATTACATCCTTAGTATGAATTACAAGGATGATTTCCGCATTTTACAACTAACAGACATCCATCTTTCTGATAAGGATGATCAACAAACACAGTTCAAGTTTATGGATTTGCTCTATAAGGACGCTAATAATCCTGATCTTGTCGTGGTTACTGGTGACTTATTCACCTTCGCAAGTAAAGGTACTGCGAAAAGCTTATTAAACTATCTCGATGGTAAAGGTATTCCATGGACCGTTTGCTTTGGTAATCATGATGAACAATGCTACTTCTCAGTAGACTGGTTAACCGAAACTCTTACCAAATTTGGCTCGAATTGTTTATTCAAAGATTTACAAGATGACGCAGTCAATGGTAACTGCAACTTCGCCATTAACTTAATGAAAGATAACAAAGTCCATGACCAATTATTCATTATGGATAGTAACCGTTATGATTTTAGTTTCAGCCAATTAGGTTATGATTGCTTCAAACAAGATCAAATCGATTGGTATGAAAGCGTTGTTAACTATACCAAGGAACAAAATGGTGGTGCAGCCGTTAATTCCTTAATGTTCTATCACATTCCATTACCAGAAGTTAACGCTGCTTGGGAAGAAGGCACAAAGATTTATGGTGAAAAAAGAGAAGCCTCTTGCTCACCAGACCATGACTTTGGTTTCTTCAACAAGATTAAAGAATTAGGTTCCACAACAGCGATGTTCTTTGGTCATGACCACATCAATAACTTCGAAGTTGATTATCAAGGTGTGAAGTTCTGCTATGGCATTAAATCTACTGACCGTATTTATCACGATGATGATATGATGGGCTGCCAAACAATTACTATTCATGATGATCATTCATTAACAATCGATAGATACTATCATACATATACGGAGGTGAAGTAATATGAGTAAGAAATTCTCTTTGATTGCTTTAGCAATTATTGCCGTCCTCGGCTCTTTAATGGCTTTTGCCGCTTCTAACTTATTCTTTACTGACGTTCCATATTTTGGTCCACACATTATGGACACTGCGATATTCAGCAGTTTCACCGCTTTACTCTTTGGTGCATACTTTGTGATGGGTGCGATGTACATTGTCCGTTCTTATTTAAAACCAAACATTCGTAAAAGAATGAGTAAGACATATTTAAAAACCACTATGGTTTTAGCGGGTTTAGGTTTAATCTTTGCGATTCTCTCTGGTGTGATTACTTATCATGGTAATTTATTAGCCCCATATCCATTCCCAGGATTTTTAATCCTCATGTTAGTGGGTCACGCTCTTGTTTTAGGTGGTGCATTCTTTGCCTTATTAAAACCTGTTAAAGCTTTACCAGAAGACACAGAACAATTCAAAGTCGGCGCTAAACACGTCTTCTTCACTATGGGTTGGTTCTTATTCACCGCTTTAGCGTTCAACCGTTTCGGTGCATTCTTAACCATGCCACTTTATGTGGAGCTTAGAAACTTTCATCTTACATTCTTATTCTATTTATTCTTATTAGTGCCAATGGCCATCTTAGTCAAAAAGGTCTTTGACGTTTATGAACTCAAATTAAATAGATTTATCTATGTGATCGTGGTGTTCGCTATTAACTTAGTTTTGTTCCTTGCAGTTGCGATTATTGGTATGAACGATACAACATTCGTTTCATCCTTATCACCAGCTATGCCACTTGAAAGATTAGCCGCTAAGCCAGTGGAAATCATCATCCACTTCGCTTCTCAATTCGGCATCTTGCTTGCTTGGTTAATTAGAGAAATCAAAGCTAAAAAAGCTAAATAGTACGTTTGTTTAAAATTGAAACTACTAAAACCGCTATTACGATTTTAGCAATATCAAAAGGTACATAAGGCACTACTGCGATAAGTAGTGCTTTTTGTATATCAAAATGTAAATATAACGCTAAGAATAAAGCGCCAATAAAATAACAAATAATTAAGGAAACTACACACGCGATAGACATTCTTAAGAATTGGTTCTTAATTGGTAGTTTATTTAAGAAATATAAGATAGGTGTAATAACCACGAATGAGATTACAAAGCCAAATGTTGGAGTGACACCAGCATTAAAACCAGCGTAGACGGGGATGAATAAACCGATTAATAAATATAATCCAGTAATAATAATGCCATCATAAAAAGTAGAAACAGTTAAACCAATGATGAAGACCATCAATAGTTGTAATGAGACTTTAATATTATCCCCTAATGGGATTGAGAACATGCCTATCACACAGAGCATGGCGAGCATGATGGCGTTTTTAGTAATGCGTTTAATAGTGTTCGTGTTTTTCATAACCCGAACTATTATAGAACAAATTTAAAATTGGTGAAGAATTTATATTCAGTTTTTTGATGTTTTGCTATAATAAGGGCTAGGTATGGCAGTTCGTTATCTAATCCTTAAGCACGTTTCGCTAGGATATGGAATTTTACTTAAAAGAGAACCAAACGACATCGGGCGTGTCTTTTTCGCTGATGATAGAAATGTGAAAAACATTGTTTTGTCTCACCCTCTATTATCGGTCGCGGAAAACATTTCCCTTTCTAAGTTTGTTTCTTTAGGCTTATTTGAAGGCTTATTTGATGCGAACACAAAAATAAAGGCTAATGACTATTTAGATGGTGCAATTAAAAACATGCATTTAAGCGAAAATGAATGCTATGGCACAATCATGGGACAAAAGGAATATTCTTTTAGAATATCAATTGATACAAATTCGTTTGTAACCTTATCTTGCTCTTGTCCAGTCAGTGAACCTTGTAAGCATCTATACGCTGCCTTCTTAACGATTAAAAAGTTAATTGATCCAAAAGGCGAAAAAGTAGTGGCCTCAATTAACTCTAATGAAAAAACATTTAAAGATTTATTAGAAAGATACCTCTATTTAAGAGGTGGAGATAATCTTCCACTTATTAGTAAGATTTCTTATCAAATTAAAGGTTTAGAAGCCGCGACTACATTTATTAATGAACTTTTAGCGTATTATCAACGCGGTCAATATAAAGCCCGTGTGATTAACGATATTCTTTCTCCATTATTCTTTAATCAACATAACGTTGAGAACTTCCAAAAGATTATGGAAAACGCAGATGAGAGTGTTAAAACAATGCTCACTGAGGCTAAAAATAATTATGAAGTCTTAAGAGATGAATTAGAAAAGAGAAAGAGTGTTACTAGAAAAGCTAATCTATATAACATCTTAATTGCCCCTAACTGTGGTGCTTTAGTGGAACTTCTTAAGCACGCTGAAGAGAACTTCAGTGAAGAAAGATTAGCGAGCCAAGTGATGATGGAATATATCAAATATCAAGATTTAACAATTGAGCAAATAGCTGCGCTTAAAGATTGTTATTTATTCCAAATGAATCATAGATACTACATGCAAGACTTATTCTCTTCCCCAGCGAAGAATCGTTTAAGTATCTATTTGTTATTATTTGATGAATTACCTCTTGATGATAACAAAATTAAACAAATTCCTTTGGAATATTTCTTAAAAGTTGCCCCATATAGTAATGATAAGAGCAGATATATTCAAATTGTTCACGCCAATATCAATAGTTTAAAAGAAGAAGACTATCCATTAGTCGCGGAACTTCTTGTTGGTGTTGCTTTGCAACATGAATATATCGACGAAAGAACAATTCGTTTATCAATTGAATTAAGCAAAAAGATTCCAAATGGTGCCTTTATTGGTGAACTAGTGGATCAAAACATTAGAAGACCAAAGAAAAGTAGGATGCGTTAAAAATGAACGTCGTGGAATTATTAGAACATTATCGTTTAGAAAAGCTAACTCCTGAGGATTTAGAACTTTTCGCCTACTTCTCTTATAAATATGGCATTGATTATGATGAGGCTAATCATCCTTATTTCTATATTCAATTATTTACTAAGATAAACCGCATTCAAATTCTCGAATTTGTTTTAGATTATAAAGGTAGACTTAACTATACATGTCAAATCTGTAGAGAAAAAGAACCTTGTAGGCACTTCTCCATCTTAGCGAGCAAACTCTTAAAAGATGAATATGAGCAAATTAAAGAAGTCAGCACAAAGTTTGCCTTTGAAATATCTGATGTTGATAGAAGAGAACAACAAAGCGCTTTTGATTTAGAAATTGGTGAGGTCTTTAAAGAAATTAGAAAAGAAGAAATCGCTAATGCATCCACAAAAGCAAGAATCAAAGTTTATTTAGAAGACACAAGATTTTCCTATAGTGTGAATCTTACAATCGCTAAAGGTAGAGAATATAAAATCGCTTCTATCGACCGC
>CAMNMM010000027.1:0-7689 GCA_946544655.1 uncultured Caryophanales bacterium
CTCGCTCTTTGACTAGAAACCACATCTTCAATCTCGACGTTCGTAAATTAGGCGTTGATACAGTGAGAGATTGGACCAATATTTCCTCTATTTCCATCCCAAAAGAAGTAGAAGAGATTTATTCCGATTCCTTCCAAAATGTCCCTGCCGATATGGTCTTCAACGTGGAATTTGAATCCCGTCCTGAAGAATGGGCGGAAGACTGGGCTCATGGTGCGACAGTAAATTATGGTTACGAATTCCCAGAAGCTAAAGCCGAACCTCTTTCTAGAGCTGGCGCTGCTAAATATGGTGATGAAAAACAAAACTTCATCCTCGGTTGGTATCCTAGAGATGACCAAGGCAAAATCACCAATGCTGAACCATTAGTGCTCGAATATAAAATTAAACGTACAAGCGGAGAATTATCCGAACCTCAATATTATGAATTCTCTCCATCCACAGACACTTCACTATATGAATGTGTTGGCAAAGAGATTTCTGACTTCACAAAATCCTTATATTGCGACATTGAATTAGCCGCTGGCGAAGAGATTGATTTTGAATCAGTTATGCTTCATAACATTTTTAGAACCAAGACCAATTCTGCTGAAGTAGCGATTCCTGAACCTGATATGTCACAAGCTTATAGAATCGTTCCAAAACAAGGATTCTTGAAAGTTTATAAAATTGAAGACTTTATCAACTGCACATTCAAAGGTTTAACCACATTCTTGGGTTATACTGCAATTGATGTTAATGTGAATAAATCAGCTGAAAATGTCTATCAACACTTAAAAACTAACTATTACAATGCCAATCTCAAAGACATCGAAAACGGCAAATTGAAGATCCGTTATCGTTTAACCTCTTTAGGTCTTTGCAGTTTTAGAATTGTTTATAACGATGGTGGAACCGATGTGACAAAAGATGTCAAAATCGTCACTCCTATTCCTCAATATAAACTTGCTAAGCAAGAAGGAAATCGCCTTTCATTCTTAATCAAAAATAGTGATGTCGACGAACATTTCAATGCGAACAATATTAGATCCGTTTCCTTTGTAGGATTCTATGTCTCATTAGATTTGATGGGTGCTAAGGCCGTTATTCCTAAGAGTGGTGTTATTACTAGATTTGGTAATTTCAACATCATGCCTTATACCGAAAAGGTTAATCCATTTGATGTGAATGTCTTCCTCATCATCGTTTTGGTGTCCTATATCGCTTTATTCGTTTTAGGCGCTGTCGGATTATATTTCTATTTGAAGAATAAATATAAAAACGATGAATTCAGAAGAATGAAAACCAAATCATATATTAAGAAAACCGCTTTATTTTTAGTGGGATCAACAATCGTATTATTTGATATTATCTTCATTGCTTTAAGAGGATCGGTTTTAAACAATGCGATTGTAGTATTTAATCCTACTGATGCTTTCATTATCGTCTTATCAGTCTTATCAGTAGTGATTATTGGTTATTTCATTAAATACCTTGTCGGTGTGATTAAGGTTTCTAAAGAAAGAAGACGTATTATCAAACTCAAATTAAATGAAGACGTCGATGATGACGGAACAAAATAAGGAGATAAATTATGGAAATTAGAATTAAGGATTTAACGAAAATTTTCCCAGGCGATGCACGTAAGAATATCCGTGATACAATCGCTGTCAAAGATTTAGACTTCACAGTTGACGATGGCACATTAGTTGGTTTATTAGGACCTTCTGGATGTGGCAAATCCACAACCTTATACATGATTTCTGGTCTACAAACACCAACATCTGGTGAAGTGTGGTTCGGTGATCAAGAAGTCACTAATTTATCTCCAGAAAAAAGAGGTATTGGCTTAGTCTTCCAAAACTATGCTCTTTATCCTCATATGACTATCTATAAGAACATCGAATTCCCATTAACAAATCTCCAAGTTGAGATTCCTCTCGTTACTTTCTTTGATTTTACCCTCAATTATGAGTATCAAATGAAGAAGAGAGATGTCCTTGATGGTATTCTCAAATCAGTCGATTCTCTTTGCAAACGTGTCGGCTTAAATAAGAAACAATTCCAAATCACTTCTTCTTTAGAAGGCGAAAATCTTAAACTCACCGTTTTACTTAAAAACGTTGCTCCTGCTAGTAAGAATTTATTCGTCGATAATTTCCCAAAAATCATCGATGCCAAATTAACCAACGTTGAAGAGGTCCAAACATCCGAAGCTTTATTTGATTCAACCGTTAGAGCCACCGTTAATAAGATCGGTGAAAAAGAGACCGTTGATTTAACATTCAAATCAAGATTAGGTAAAGACTTCGACTTACCACAAATGGATGACACAATTAGAGCCATTAGAGAAGCGATTAAACCAATTGGTAATCCAGGTGAAATCGTTATTTCCCGTGGTAAACGTGGCTTCGACTTAGTGGCACGTGTTAAATCCTTATTACATTCCCGCTTACAAGAATGCTTTGAAGCAATCTCCAATAGTGTACCAATGGAAGAAGCTCGTTACTTTGTGAGTAATGTTGTTAATGCTGAAAACCAAAAATTTGTCAGAGACTTCTTCAAGAAACACAATTTGAAGATCACTGACATGAAGCTTTACTACGATAAAGAACACACAAAGATTTATTTCAAATTACATAGGACATCCACTGAAACCGCTAAACAAGTCATGGATGAACTCGCTGAACAATTAGAACTCAGTGATATCGTTTTAGATACAGCGCAAGCGATTGCCCATCGTAAATTAACAAAAGAAGAGAGAAGAGATATCGTCTACGATACCGCTAAACTCGTCCAAGTTGATGAATATTTGGAAAGAAAACCAAATCAATTATCTGGTGGTCAGCAACAACGTGTCGCTATTGCTAGAGCGTTAGTTAAGCACCCACGTGTCTTACTCTTAGACGAACCATTATCTAACTTAGACGCTCGTTTAAGATTACAAACTCGTGAAGAAATTAGAAGAATTCAACAAGAAACAGGTATTACTTCCGTGTTCGTTACTCACGACCAAGAAGAAGCAATGTCCATTTCCGATAAAATCGTTGTTATGAAACTCGGTGAAATGCAACAAATGGGTGCGCCACAAGAAGTTTATAACAGCCCTGCAAACTTATTCGTTGCCCAATTCTTAGGTACTCCACCAATCAATGTCTTCAAAGGCGCTGTTAAAGGCGAAAAGATTTACGTTGGTGAAGACTGCGTTGGTGAAGCCAAAGGCATTAAAGATCAAGAAGTCTCCGTCGCTATTAGACCAGAAGGCTTTGTCCTTGCTGATGAAAAAGACAAAGGCGTCTTACATGCTGAATGTGAAATGATCCAAGTCATGGGTCGTGATATTTCCGTTGTGGCTAAAAACGAATTATGCACCAAGCCAACATTCAAAGCGATTATTTCTGCGGATGACAAAGTCAATCCAGGAAAAGTTGCTTTCAAAGTCAAACCTCATAAAATTTTCATCTTTGATGCTGAAACTGATGAAAGGATCTACATTAAATAACGAAAGGAGCGTCTATGGGTATAGAATTTCTAAATTTCTTAAGTAAGAAAAAAAGGACTCATAATACTGCAGGCCTACCCACAGCCGAACCTGAAAAAGTTCCTGAATATGAGGAAGGCTTACAAGAGAATGAGAATAAAGTCATTCGCTTGGTTTCCAATAAAAGAGTCACAAAACCTTACAAGGTGACAGGTATTGAAGATGTCGCTAGCAAGAACAACTGGAAAGCTTGGTTATACCTTGGTCCAGTCGTGGTCTTAATCTCCATCTTCTTACTTTATCCTTTAATTAACACCATCTTTATTTCCTTTGCGAAAGATTACCAATATGCGACTGGTCGCTTCTCTGGTTTCACATTAGAGAACTTTGGTGTCATCTTCGGCTGGGTAAAGACTGGGCAAGGCGGTCTAGAAACCTACTTTACAACGTATGCGATACCGAACACGTTGATTATTACATTCGTCACCGTGCCTGTATCCATCTTGTTAGCGTTAATTATTTCTGTCGCCCTTAATTCTATTAAGTGGTTACAAAAATTCTTACAAACCGTCTTCTTCCTTCCATATGTCACTAACGCGGTGGCTATTGGTTTAGTCTTCTCAGTTATCTTTGATAAGTCTGGTATTATCAACTTCATCTTCCACTCCAACACCGTTTGGGTCTATGGTGCGGATAGATGGGTTGCTATGATTCCATTATGCTTATATATCGTTTGGAACAGTATTCCATTTAAAATCCTTATCTTATTATCTGGTTTACAAGGTATTGATAAACAATACTATCAAGCCGCCCAAATCGATAGCTGTCCAAAAGCTAAAACATTATGGAAGATTACCGTTCCATTATTATCCCCACAAATCCTTTATTTGATGATTACATCATTTATCGGATCATTTAAGGAATATACATCCGTTGTCGCTATCTTCAATGGTCCTGGCACAATGGGTAAGAACTCTAATATTCCAGACATGGAAACAATCGTCTATTACGTTTACGATAACGTTGAAAAGGGTAATACATCACGTGCGGCAGCAGCAGGTGTGTTCCTCTTTATCGTGATTCTTATCTTTACTTTCGTCCAATTTGGCGTCAGTAAGAAGAGAGTCCATTATTAGGAGGTGGCAAGTATGGCAGAACAAGTCGTTCAACAAGAAGAACAAATGACATACATTGACTTTAAGAAAGTCCGTGTCAATCCTAATATCACTTTATCCATCGTGGAAAGTGGTAAGACCGTTGAATCAATTAAACGTCGTGAAAAAGTGGTGCGCATTATCACCACAGTTCTCACCTATTTATTCATCGTTGTTTTAGCCTTAACCGTGATGTTCCCATTCTATTGGATGATTATCACATCCTTAAAGCAAAACGATGAAATCATGGCTACTCAACAAACATTCTTCCCAAATATTGTTATGTGGAGTAACTATTCCTATGTTTTCGAAACATTTAACTTCACTGGTTATATGTTTAATACCATTATCGTGGCGATCTTCTCCACAGCGGGTACCTTAGTCACAACTATCTTCGCCGCCTTTGCCTTCGCTAGACTTGAATTCAAAGGCCGTGAACCATTATTCATGATCTTCTTAATGACGATGATGATTCCTGGTGAAATGATGGTTATTTCTAACTACTTAACCGTTAACGCCTTCGGTTGGATTAAAGATCAAACAAGAATGGATGCTTACTTAGCGATGATTGTGCCATTTGTCGTTTCTGTCTTCCATATTTATTTATTAAGACAAAACTTCAAACAAATCCCTAAGGAACTCTATTTAGCCGCGAAAGTCGATGGTAAGAGTGACTGGGACTTCTTATGGAAAGTCATGGTTCCTCTCGCCGCTCCTACACTAATTTCCATTACCATCTTAAAGTTCATGGGTACATGGAATTCCTATGTGTGGCCAAACTTAGTTACAAAGAACGAAGAATTCCGCTTAATCTCTAACGGATTACGTGGTAGTGCCTTCCAAGATATTGATACAGGTATGGTGGAATACGGTTATCAAATGGCCGCTTCCTTCTGTGTCACTGTCCCATTGTTCTTGTTATTCGTCTTCTTCCGTAAATACATTATGAAAGGTGTCGGAAGAGCGGGTATTAAAGGCTAATAAAATGATTAATATTGTCGCTGACAATTTAATAAAAAGGAGAAATATAATGAAAAAGAAAACTCTTGTTCCAGTAATGGTACTTGCCTCCGTCCTCTCATTAGCAGGATGTAATGGCGGTGGTGGTAATTCTAACACTGAAAAGAAAGGCCACTTTGACCACAAAGTTACCATTAAATTTACACAAGCTTATGCCCAAGGCTATCAAGCTAAATTACAATCATTTGTTGATTCATTTAAGGAAATTGAACCAAACGTTGAAATTAAACTTGAAGATGGTTGGATCAGTGGTAACTACGATACAATCCATTCTCAAACAATTTCTGACATTCAAACTGGTGAATACGGTGACTTAGTCATCGCTTATCCAGACCACGTCGTTGACTACATCGACTTCGGTAAAGCTGTTAAGTTAGATCCATTTATGGATAACGAAGAATATGGCTGGACCGCCGCGGAAAAAGAAGACCTCGTTCAAGCTTACTTAAAAGAAGGTCAAGAATTCCCACTTTCTGGTACATATTGCTTACCATTCTCAAAATCCACAGAAGCGATGTTCTACAATGAAACACGTTTATTCGATAGTGAACTCGTGCAATTCTTAGCCACAAAAGGTATCACCATGAATAAGGCCTATATTGAATCCTTAACATGGGAAGAATTGTTTGGTAAATTATGCCCAGCATTTAAAGAATATGATGCTGCTCACCCAAGTTCACCATTAATTACCGCTAAAGACGGTAGCATGAACTCTTATGTTGGTTACGATAGTGACGCTAACTTATTCATCACTCTTTCTCAACAATATGGCTACGGCTATACAAGTGTTGACGAATATGGTGAAGCTCACCTTGATTACAACAACGATAATATGAAAGCTTTAATGAAGACTTTCGCTAATGCTTCTAAAGAAGGCTACTTAAGAAGCCCAGGCGTTATCGGTAAGAGCTATTCCTCTAACTACTTCAAAGAAAATAACGTCTTATTCTCCATCGGTAGTACCGCTGGTGTTAAAAACCAAGTCGCTGACACATTCGATGTCGGTGTCACCCGTATCCCACAAGCAGAAGGTAAAGCTGCTAAGATCATTTCCCAAGGTCCATCCGTTTGTATCTTAGACCATGGTAATGATAAAGATAGACAATTAGCCGCTTGGTTATTCTACAAGCACATGACAAATACCAAGAACACAGCCTCCTGGGCTATCGAAGTTGGTTATTTACCAGTCCGTGCTTCTGCTTACACAAGTGAAGCTTATATCGACTACTGTAATACAGAAGGTAAAGATGCTCGTAGTACTGAATTATTAACCGCTCTCAACGCTGTTTATAGTTCCTCAACTGTTGACAAAGTCTTTACAACTCCTCCATTCAAAGGTTCTTCTACCGCTAGAACAGAAGTTAACTCTTTAATGGTTAACGTCTTAAAAGATGCCGCTGATGGTAAAGACATCAACGATACATACTTAAAAGAAAAATTCGATTTAGCAATCAACAATACACTCAAAGAAATGTAATAACTATTTCTCGAAAGGAGAAAAATTATGAAAAAAGTATCATTATTAATGTTCCCACTTATCCTTGCTTCCTTAGCCGGTTGTAATGGTGGTGGAAATAATAACACCGGCAAAGTTGTTGTTAACTTCTGGCACACCTTTGGTCAAAAACCAGAAGCCGCTTTAAAGAGCAAAATTGCGGACTTTGTTAAGAAAGTCAAAGATAAAGAAGGCGTTGATGTTGAAGTCGTCCTTTCCTATCAAGGTGGCTACAAAGATATGCCAAGTAAAGTCACAACTGGTATTGCGACAGGTGAAAGCCCAACAATCGCAATTGCCTATGCTGACCACGTGGCTGACTATCTCGCTTTAGAAGGTGAAGAACCAGGCAAATACGTTGTCAATTTTGATAAATTCTTAAAAGACAGCGCTGTTACATTCGGTACTGAAGCCGATTATGGTGACACCATGCCTGAAAGCGATATGGTGAAGAGTTATTTAGATGAAGGTCGTTCTTTACAAAGAGAAGGTACATATTTAATCCCTCTCATGAAGTCCACCGAAATCATGACTTATAACCTTGATGCTGCTAAAGCTGC
>CAMNMM010000028.1:0-7601 GCA_946544655.1 uncultured Caryophanales bacterium
TAGGTCGGCGAGTTGTTGAATTAAGTCTTGTTTTAATGTGCAGCAGATACAGCCATTGGAGAGAGCCACTAAGTTTTCATCCTTACCTTTAACAATGCCGTTTTCTTCAATAAGTTCAGCATCAATATTGACTTCGCCAATATCATTAACGATAACAGCCATCTTATGACCTTTAGCGTTTTTTAATATGTGATTGATTAATGTGGTTTTACCACTTCCTAAATAACCGGTAATAAGTGTAATTGGCACTGTTTTATAGTTTTCCATCTTTCTTACCCTCCGTTTTTTGCTAGACTATTGTATCACATTTATTAGAAATAAATAGTCAAACGATAAAAAAGCATAACTTATAAAAATTTTTGCAAAAACTTTTAGCAGGTTTTGTCTAACTATTCGTCTTGTTTGGTAAGAGGACATAACCTATGAAAACATTATTAGCCGTCTTATCAATGATTCCAGGCTTAACCGCCACTCCACCTTTACCACCAAGAACCGTGACCACTGATGAATACAATGATTTTGAAGTGACTCTAGTTGAAAAATATGCTGAAGATGATGAACGCTTTAGTTATTTTGAACAAGGTACTTGTTATAAAGTAAATCTTAAGAACACTGGTGAAGGATACATGAGTGGTATCTATTTTACTTTTGAATATGGCTATCATTCATATAGCACTGTAATAGAAGGCAAGCCCTCTGATGACTATGTCATAGCCCCTAATCAAGAAGCAACTATCATAGTGGCCGCTAATTATAGCGCCGATAGTCTTGACGAATTTGAAATACACGGAAGTGCTTATACCTCTTTCATCGATGAAGTAACAGTCAGTGGTACAAATGTTATGACAACCACAAAGTATGATGACTATTATTATAGTTACGTTGATATGTCATTTGATCACGCTAAGGATGAAAAATATTGCTACGGTGCGATAATCAAAGCGTTCGTGGACGAAAAAGAAGCATATTTTGTCGCCAATGAATGGGGGAATAACTTCACCTTTACCTCAACCAAGGAAGTTAAAGGCAACGAAAATAATGAAGTGGAAGTTGTTAAATTGCTTAAGACCGAATACATAGGTTATGAGGAAATGATGGCACAAAGAGATTTCTTTGAAACACATAGTAACGTTGAAACTGTCTTTGACAATATTACGAAAGGCTGTCGTGGTTCGATCCTCTTCGGTGTTCCTGCTACAGCATCATTAGGTTTAGTAACAACTTTTGTTGTTGCCTTGCGTAGAACCGTAAAGAAAAATAAAAGCAAATAATTATTAACAAAATAAAAAATGCATCTATAATCATAAGCGAGGAAAAAAGAATGAAAGTTGAATTAACACTTGTGTTAAAAACTACCGAACGCGCTTATGGTGCATTGGAAGCAATTAAAAGAGCGGGTTATAACGCTACTGTTATGACCAGTGAATCTTTAAGACACGCAGTTGACTATTATCCAGGCGAACATACATTCATCAATCTTAGACACGTTGAACAAAGAGATGTTTTTGAAAGTATCTTAGGTGTCTTTATTGTGGAAAATGATCGTTTAGAAGATTTAAAAAGAGTCATTCGCGAAACAACTAAGAATTTCACAGAAATTAAAGGCTTCATGTATTCAAGAGCAATCGACGACTTTGAAGGTTCTATTTAAGGGATTATGGAAGTCTTTTCGATATTTGCTTATGTGGCTGCTCTTTTATTAGTGGCCTTATTATCAACGCGTTTAATGCGTCTTATCAAATTACCTAACGTGACTGGCTATATTTTAACCGGTATCATCATGGGACCATTTTTATTTGGTCTATTATTTAATAATTTCTCATTTACTGATATCAAAGAAGGCGTTGTTTATAAATTTGTTGATCAACTAGGCTGGGTTTCAACCGTGGCTTTAGGTTTTATTGCCTTCTCCATTGGTACATCATTTAAATTCAGCACAATTAAAGCATTAGGTAAAAGAGTTTTAGTTATCACTGTTTTAGAAGCCTTAGGCGCTTCTTTATTGGTGGTGGTTGCTTTATTAGTGGCACACTTCATCTTCCCTCAATACGTTTCCTTAGAATTAGCATTAACATTATCCGCAATCGCTAGTGCGACTGCTCCTGCGGCTACCTTAATGGTTATTAAGCAATATCGAGCACATGGTCCATTAGTGGATACTTTATTACCAGTTGTGGCATTAGATGATGCTGCTGCTTTAATTCTTTTCGCTATCTTATTCCAAATCGCTACCGCTTTAGCGGGTGGTTCTATTTCCGTATACGCCATTATTGTTAAGCCATTACTTGAAATCACCATCTCATTAGTAGTGGGTGCGGTATTAGGTTTTGTGATTAGTTTTGCTAACCGCTTCTTTAAATCTAGAAACAATAGACTTATTTGGAATATCTTTTCCGTCTTTGCCGCTCTAGGTTTCTATTATTTATTTAAGAGCCCAATGATGGGTGGCTTTGAATTAAGCTCGCTTCTTACCTGCATGATGGCGGGTGCCATATACACTAACTTTGTAAAAGAATCAGGACGTACATTAGATGTTATGGATAGATTCACTTCTCCAATCTATATGATGTTCTTTGTCATTTCTGGTGCATCTTTAGACTTAACCATCTTCTTTAACGGTGATGGTTTAGTGGTGGTTCTTATCGCTTTAACTTATCTCGTCTCCCGTGTTGTTGGTAAATGGTCTGGTGCCTTCGTTGGTGCATCTATCACAAGATGTGAACCACAAGTTAAGAAATACTTAGGTTTTGCCTTAGTTCCTCAAGCGGGTGTAGCGATTGGTTTATCCACAACTGCGTATAAGTTGTTCTCACAATATAGTGACCCATATATGCAAAAAACAGGCGCTTTAATTCTCGCCATTATCTTAACAAGTACTTTAGTTTACGAACTCTTTGGTCCAATGGTGGCCAAGTTCGCTCTTAAGAAAGCTCACGAAATCCCAGAAGAAAACCTTTAAGCAATTAGCTTTTGTTTCTCTGGCTTGATCATATTCCTAATTAACTTTTTAACAACTCGGTAAACGAGTTTTTTATCTTCTTTGCTTAATCCTCTATAAGCTTTATAAACAGGACCAATTTGAAGAAGAATCTTCTTAAAGAAGACGACAAAATCATCCGCTTCAAATTTCTCTAATTCGCCAAAGATGATTTCGGTAAATCTTTCTCTATCTTCAGGCTTTAGAGATTCAATCCAAGCATTAAGTGCTTTTTCTAAGTGTCTAGAAGATAAAGTACGTTTAGTTAAATAGACAAAATCATTGTCCTTAATGACCCATTCAAATGGGTTATGTTGTAAGAACATGACCGCTCTACTTTTAATAATCTTAATATCAGTTTCATTGGAGAAAAGAACACCAACGATAGAAGATTGAGGAACAATCTTAGTAAACTTCTCTAATCTATCTTCCTTGCCTTTAAATAATCCTTTGATTCTAAAACCAGGTCCATCAAAAGAATAGACATGTTCAATTCTAGAAACATCATCTAATTGACTGAGCATATAAGTGCAGATATTACCACCCTTACTATGTCCACATAAGATAATCTTTTCTTTCTTATGTCTTTTAATCACTCTTTGGATGAACTCTTCTGCATAAGCGTAGGAGTGCATTCTATCGCTATATGATAAAGTGAAGTCTTCTTTCCAACCAGCATAGGAAGGATCAGTACCTCTCACTGCAATAATAATTTGGTTATTAAACTTGACCGCTACAACGGCAAACTGGATGCCTTTTTTACGGTCTAAAATATATTCATAATCCACAACTTGAGCATCTTTAAATCTCTCGGAATTGATGAGTAATTTCAAATATTTGCGCGAAAATCGTGGGAAGTAAGAGAAGTAATAAGGCTCTAATCTTTTATATTCTGGAATGTAGTCAAAATCACTAATAGTTAAAGGAAGTCTATCTTTAACGATAGAAAAATCAAAATAAGCCACCCAAGAGACCACTAAAGCATCACAAATATTTAGTGGTGTTTCCTTGATATTGTCTTGATTTTTCTTAATATATCCTAAAAGTTTCATGAAAATATATTACCATATATCCCCTTAAATAGTGTTAAAATATAAACACTTATTGAAGAGGAGATAAAATCTAATGAAAAACGCTTCAAAGACAATGTTCAATGTTGGTCACATTGTCACAATTATTTACCTTATTTTAGGTGCTCTTTTAGCTGTCGCCGGCATTATTACTCTTATCGTTGGCATTACTACCCTTGGTCTTGCCGGTGGTGATGCCCAAGCAGAAGCTGCCGCTGCCGCTACTATGGGTGCTGGTGGTACTCTTATCGCTTGGGGTTTATACTTCGTTATTACTTCCATCGTCTGCTTAGTGCTCATTGGTAAAGCCAAAAGAGAACTTGCTGATGAAAGCAAATCTAACAAGAAACCATTCATCGTCACAATCGTTGTCGGTGCTATTGCTAGTAACCCATTCTACATTCTTGGTGGTATCTTTGGTTTAATCGCTGAAGGTCAACAAGGACAACAACAAGCTGAATAATTAATTCACAAAAAGAATAATGACCTGTCGAGTGCAGGTCTTTTCTTTTACACGCGCACGCGTAATCTATTAATAAAATAGAGGAAAAAACTTTAAAAAATTTTTTTCAATAAATTCTATTAACACTCTTTTAATGTTAATCCAAAGTAGTGGTAATTCTATCTAATATGCCCATCCAGTTATTTAAAAGGCAATATTCATATAAAACTAACTTGGTAATCGTTAACCTATTATTTAATCAAAAAAGTTTAATTCGGTATTTTTTACGTAAAAATAGGTAGTTGCATATTTTCCCTAAGTGATACATACTAGAATCACAGAGGTTACATAATATGCGAATGTTTGACTTACAGGGTGCTGTCAATGCTCTTTTGACCAACCCTAACATTGTTTCTTTACTTAATTCTATTGAATTATATAAAGGAAAAACTACCGCCGTTAAGAAACTCAAGAAAATTGAAAAATTAACGGAACTTGCTTACATCAGTGGCACAGAAGCTAGCTGTGCGATGGGTTCAGTCTTCATCGGTGATGATCGTATGAAAGCTTTACTCGTTAAGGGACAATCACCAGCAACTTATACAGAATATGTCTTCAATGGTTATTACAAAGCATTAAAGCACATCGATGAATGCTACAAATTCCAACCATTCGATCGCTCATTTATCTCAACATTACATTACTATTTATATAAGGACTATAACCCAGAGATGGGTGGTCAATATAAAGATGCCTTAAATTATATTCAAGAAAGAATGACTGATGGTTCAATGAGAACAATCTTCGTCACTGCTGATCCAAGTGCGGTTCCTCAACTATTAGACAATCTTGTTTATCAATATAACCTTGCCGCTCAAAACGAAGAAACAAATAAGCTCGTCCTTATTCTTGCTTTCATGCTCGACTTCGTTTGTATCCATCCATTCAATAGAGCGAATGGCCGTATCTCTAGATTAATCATGAACTTCTTAATGAAGAAGAATGGTTATGATATTGGTAATTACTTCTCCATCCCATATATCATGAGACAACGTTTCTCTGATTATATCGATGCTTTTGAAGCTTCTTCCCAAGGCTGGCATGATAATGAAAACGATTACACACAATTCGTTACTTATATGCTCAAGTGCATCTTAGAAGCGTATCGTAAACTTGACTACATTATGGAAGTCAATGAGATGGATGAATTAACCATTGAAAAGGTTTACAAAGTTATCTTTGATAGCGCTAAACCAATTAGTAAACGTGTTATTGAAAACGTCTTATACGCCACAAGTTCAGCCACCATTGAAAAGGCTTTAGCGGAACTCGTGAAAGATAATAGAATTCAGCTCATATCTAAAGGTAGATATAGCAAGTACTTCAGACTATAAGGAGAATCAATCATGGCAAATTACGATGCAAAAAATATCAGAAACGTAGTTATCTTAGGTCACCAATCAACAGGTAAAACAACTTTAGCCGAATCCTTAGCGTTCATCGCTGGTTTAATTCCTCAAAAAGGTGAAGTTGAAAAGAAAAACACTATTAGTGACTACACACCTGATGAACAAAAAAGAGGTGGCTCAATTCAAACCGCCGTTATCCCATTACATTATAAAGACCATAAGATCAACATCATCGATGTTCCAGGTAATGATGACTTCATTTCTGAATACATTGGTGTCTTAGGCGCAGTTAAAGGTGCTGTCTTAGTGGTCGATGCCTCAATCGGTGTTCAAGTCGGCACAGTTAAACACTGGAATCAGCTTAGAAAACGTGGCATTCCAACATTCATCTTCATCAACAAAGTTGATAAAGAAAACGTTAAATTCGATGAATTATTAGAAGAAATTCGTTCTAAATTAGGTAAGAACGCTATTCCATTCTGCTACCCATTAGGTCATGGTGATGGCTTTGATGGTTTCGCTAATGTCGTTGACTTAAAAGCGAGAAAACTAAATGGCAAGAAGTGTGAAGACGCTCCTATCCACGATGATAAGAAAGAAAAGATCTTCGAACTTCATAACATGATTAGTGAAGAAGTCGCTAAAGCAGATGACGTCTTACTAGAAAAATTCTTCTCCGGTGAAGAATTCACCGTTCAAGAAGTTCATGAATCTTTAAGAAAACTCGTCTTAGCGGGTGAATTAGTTCCAGTTTTAGTCGGTAGCGCCACAAAGAATATCGGTGTTGAGACAATGCTCGATATGTTCATTGACTACCTACCTTGCCCAGCGGACTTAAAACCATATGAAGCCAAAGATGAAAATGGTAATCCAGTCACTCGTGAAACAAAAGATAGTGAACCATTCTCCGCTTATGTCTTTAAGACCGTCGTTGACCCATATTCAGGCACAATTAATATTATTAAAGTTAATTCTGGTGTCTTAAAAACTGGTGATGAAATCTACGTCAATAAAGGCACACAAAGAGTTTCAATGTTATATCAAATGACCGGCAAGAAACTTGATGCTATTCAAGAAGTCCACGCTGGTGATATCGCCGCGATTACAAGACTTGAAGGTGTTGCTAGTGGTATGACATTATCTTCACCAAAAGCCGTTATCGAATATAAACCAGCCCATTATCCAACCGCTGTTATCTTCAAAGCTATCATCTTAGCCAATAAGAATGATGAAGCTAAGATTGGTCCAGCATTAGCGAAGATCCAAGCTGAAGATCCAGCTGTTGAAGTCAAACGTAATAATGAAACAAAGCAATTATTATTAGGTGGTGTTTCCGATTCTCATATCAGCTTCGTTCTCGGTAAACTCAAAGATACATATAAGATTGAAGTCACAACTGAACCAATGAAAGTTGTCTATCGTGAATCCATTAAGGGTACCGCCGAAGGCGATGGCCGTTACGTTAAACAATCTGGTGGTAGTGGTTTCTATGGTGTCGTTAAGATGAGATTTGAACCAGCTGAAGAAAGTGTCTTCGCAGAAGAAGTCTTCGGTGGTGCAGTTCCAAAGAACTACTTCCCAGCCGTTGAAAAAGGTTTCTTTGAAGCCCTTAACTCTGGCCCATTAGCAGGCTTCCCAGTTATCGGTGTTAAAGGTGTCTTAGTCGATGGTAAATATCACCCAGTTGATAGTAACGAACAAGC
>CAMNMM010000029.1:0-7543 GCA_946544655.1 uncultured Caryophanales bacterium
CAATCGCCGCACCTAGGGAATAAGGTAAGGGTGAACAAGTGAGATTCGCGCCATGGAAGAACACGAGCCAGCCTAAGTCACATTCAATAGGGGTTGGTCCCGCACCAATTTTAGTGCCACACCACCATTCATATCCTCTTTCCATGACATGTCTATGTTTGCCCCAATATTCCATATCTTTACTATAAGATAGGAAGATATCACCAAACTGAGTATGACCAGAGTCACTTGGACGAGAGAACATTGCGTATTCCCCGTTTATCTTTCTTGGGAATAAGACACCATTTCTATTAAATGGAAGGAATGGATTATCCACTAGTTCAAAGTCTTTAAAATCTTTTGTTTTACCAATGCCTAATGTTGGACCATGGTTAGAAGTACAGAAGATGATATAGTATGTGCCTTCTAATTCCACGAGTCTTGGATCATAAGCATATTCTAATTTAATTGGTTTTCCTTCTTTATCATGGAAAACGATTGGATCTATTTCAAAATCAAAATGGATACCATCTTTAGAATGTCCCACGAATAAGAATGGGATACCGTTTTTCGTGTCCGCTCTAAAGACACCAATGAATTCATCTTTATATGCCATCACTGCGCTATTAAAGACTCTAGAAGCATTTGGGAATGGATTCATCGAGATAATAGGATTTTGAGAATATCTCCATAAAGGAGAATCACATCCTTCTGGACGCTTCTCATAAGGCATATTAGCTAATTCTTTTCCATAGATTTGATGTTTCATAATTAATACCTACTTTTTAATTTCTGCGTTTGATTCTCTTTCAACAAAGTCACATCTAATGACGATTTGAGAATAAGGAATTTGGTGTGACTTAATTGAATTAGCCACGTATTTTGCTACTTCCTCACCAATCTCTTGGCGTGGAATGTTGAATGTTGATAATCTTGGAGTCATAAAGTCTCCAGTCCTGATGTTATCGAAACCGATAACAGAGATATCTTCAGGCACCTTTTTACCTAATCTATTAATTGTTTTAATAGCGTTAAGAGCGATGATGTCATTAGCGCACACTATCGCGCTTATTGGTTGATTATTTAATGCATCAATGAGCATTTGCTCATCAGCGTAATTCTTTTTGTCATTATTAAAGATAATTGAACATGGTTTATTGACTTCTTTTTTGTGGTTTTCCATGGCCGCCATATAGCCTTCATGTCTTTCTCTAAAGGACAAACTATGGGAATCACTACCATAGAAGGCAATATTGGTATGCCCTTGTTGGATTAAGCGTTGGACCGCTAAGTATGTGGAATCATAGTTAGAGAACTTAAACTGTGTGGCTTCACTATGGAATGTTTTTGGATCCACGATGACGATTGGTTTACCTTTAGCCACTAACGTATCCATGATTTGCTTTGGGGCAACATGGATGATGATAAAAGCACTAACGGATGATTCTTTTAACTTTTTAAGAAGGCCATCATCAATCTTGTCTTCTTCAAAAGTGAGATATTCGACGATTAAATTGCTTCTAGATAAGGTGGAAGATATCGCAGTAATAATGGGCTGCCAGAAATCTTCTTTGAACAAAATACGGCTAGAGCCAATTAAAAGGACACGGTTAGAAGCAACCTTATGCACTTTTAATTTAGAAGTGTCATAACCGAGTTCTGTGGCTTTTCTAATGATCTTTTCTCTCGTGGCATCTGAGACATTGTTCTTGCCCCCTAACGCTCTAGAGACTAAACCCTTAGTCACACCACACTCTATAGCAATTTGTTCTAAAGTTGGTTTTTTCATATTCTTATTATCTTTAATTTATTATTAATTAATATACGAGTATAGGAGGGGTATTAATTACCCCTCCAAATACGCGTTCTACGCATTTAGCGTGTTATTGATTGCTTAAGACTGCACCGACATTAACACCAGCGGCTAAATCACCAGTGACTTCAGTGACAGTAAATGTAACTTTGCCCATAGGATTTACTGAATATGTACCAGTAATGTTACCCATAGAAGTTGTAACTGTGAGTAATTGATCGGCTCCACTCATTGCCATCTTATATGTACCAGCAAGGTCGCCGCCTAATGCCGCACAGTTTAATGTGATAGCACCGTTTTGACCAAAGGTCATGGTTGCGGCACCAGCGGTAATATTACCACTTAAGACTAAGCCTTCTTTAGCGAAGTAGTTCATTTCTGGACTTTCGTAATCGTTGTAGTAGAACACTTTATCAACATTGAGGAAACCTGTAGCGGACTTGGTCGCCATATAGATACCATAGCCATAATATGTCTTAGAGGCATCTAAATTGAGTGTATATAATGTCCAATCACTATTAGCAGGAATTGTAAGTTCAACAGATTTTCTGCTGGAATCACCTTGAGTTGATGGTTCAACTTTTTGAATGTGATAGGCATAGAGCTTAATACTGACTGCATTTGCATTGGCGTTCTTTAAGTAAATACCGAGTTTATTGAAGCCTTTATGACCAACGGCTGTACCATCGGCTAAGCCCCATTGTAAGTATCTCATATTGCCCGCTGAGGAGAACTTCATCTTAAGAGATTGGCTACCATCAGCAGCTGCTGTCTTATCGAGTTGTAATTGATCACCATTACCACCCATTAAGGACCAACCATTGCCACCGATTGGGGAAAGATTAGATGAACCACCTGTGTAGTAGTCACAGTGATAAGCACCACGAGCACCACTAACTTGGCTGAGATCTTTATTACCTTGGTAGTACATCTTACCATCGGATTCATATGTTTCAGCGTTATCAGCGTATTCAATCATGTTGAAGTTAAGATTGTTAAGAGCACCAGCAATAGTACCTGTGCCATTAACGGATTTGAAATTGATAGCGTTGTCTTCGATTGTACCGACATATTGGACATCACCTAATGTCATTGTGACTTCGTCTTTGACAATTGTGTATGTACCATTAATGTTCATTGCCATACCTGGAGCGGCTAATGTGACAGCGTTATCTTTACCAATTGTTAATTGGGCATTGATGAGGCCAGCAACTTTACCGATATAGGTCATGCCAGGAGTTAAGACTTTGTCTTCTTCTGGAGGAATTGGTGCAACATATGTTGCGTATGGATTAGCGGTATAGACTTCAACGTCATCGATGTATAAGTATGCTTCGTTAGCGCTTAAGTTATAGTTCTTTTCGATGTTAATCATAAAGCCATAGTATGTGAGTTCAGGATTCAAATCGATTTCGAAGTGTTTCCATTGACCGATAGCTTCTGTTTGTTCAAAGGTTTGAGTTTTAACATAGCTGTCTTTTGTTTGATTAGTTGGCTTTGATTGTGAATACATAGAAACCTTGAATTGTTTAACTAAACCATTTGTCTTAGCCCAGAAACTGAACTTAGAACCACGGAAGTTATTTTGTTCTGCTGTACCATCGAATAAGCCCCATTGCATATATCTGAATGCAACTGTCTTGGAATGTTTTAAGCAGAGATAGTTCTTACTACCATTATGACCACCATTATCACTCTTCATTTTAAGTTGGCTACCATCGCCGCCTAATAATGACCAGCCACTGCCACCCCATGGAGCACTGCCAGAGCCAGCATAGTATTCAGAATAGTATGCACCACGGCATCCACTTCTTTCTTCTGCTGGTTTGCTTAGATAATAAGCTTGACCATCGGATGTATATTGTTCGTAGTTGTCGACGACTTGAACAGCGTTAAGATCAACACCAGTAACTGCTTCTGCGAAAGCACCACCGGCTTCGACGAACTTCATGGATTGACCACCGTTCTTTAATTGGGCTTTATAAACTAATGTGGCACCGTTATCGGCTGATGTGAATGTCATATTCTTATTAGCGTCAAGAGCAACGTTACCTGGAATTTGTTGTGGTGTTTCCATATCGATAACTGTCGCTGTGGCTGCACCATTAGCGCCTAATTCGACTTTAACGGTATGACCATCGTTTAATAAGCCAGTATATCTTGTGTATTGACCCATTGTTTCGACTTCGGATTTAGCCGCTGGTTCATCAATTGTGACGAAGCGGATATTATCGGCGAAAGCGAAGTATGGAAGATTACCATCATTCTTACCTTGGACAAAGAAGCCAACGTCAGTGATGTAATTAACAATGTCATCAACGTGAGCACCAATCATGTCAGCGGCTGTTTGAATGGTTTGGCCAGCTTGTTGCCATAATTGCCATTCACTAGCGGCAAGTGGAATTGTATATTCAACATATTCGTTTGATGTTGGATGGAATTCATATGTGAAGGATGGTTCTTGGACTTGACCTTGGATTGTGGCCTTACCTTTTAAGATGACCTTCACAGTATTGAGTGTTGGGATTTGTAAATTGAATTTAATAGCGTTAGCGGATTTTGCGAATGCACCGACTTCGTTATGTTTAAGGAATCTGAAACCTGTGCCATTTTCCCAACCATCAAATCTAAGGGCTTTATTACCTTGAGCGGCTTTGCTACCAAGAGAAACAGCAGCAGATGTTTCGCCCCAAGCAGTTGTGTATGCTTCAACTTTCCAAGCATCCGCCATATCACCATTGCTTTCATAGGATTCGAAATTATCAACAACTTGTTCAGCGGCGTATTCTGCAAAGACCGCGGTGAATGTTGTATCAGCAGTAATTGGTTGAGTTAAATCTTTATCCCAGCCTTTAAATCTGTACTTGACTGCATTAGCGTCAGGTGCTTTAGTTGGTGTTTCACCGGTATAAGAAGCGGTTTGACCTTCTTCTACTTCACCAGTTTGAACTTCAACACCGTCGACAACGAATTTAACTGTGAACTTTTTATTAGCCACTGTGACTTTGAATGATGTGGTGACACCTTTATAAGTGACAACGACTTCTTTTTCGCCCACTTGATCTAAGACTGTGCCATCAGTAGGATTGGTTGTGTAGCTATGAACCGCTCTACTAGTGCCATCAGAGAAAGTAGCATTGACCACTAAACCTGTTAAGTTTAATTTGTCGCCACGAGTATAAGCTGTTTTAACATTTTCAAGGTTGACGGAAATGCTAACTGCAGTTGGGGCAACAGAACTGGAACTGCTACTAGATGAGCTAGCAGGAGATGATGTAGAGGATGAGCTTGAACTACTTGGTTTACTAGTATCAGCAGAACTACTTGGTTTACTTTCACTACTACTTGATGAGCTAGTGCTAGGTTCTACTGTTGAAGAAGTATCAGCTGATCCAGAGCTTGGATTATTACTACTTGATGGAGTGGTACCTGGATTACAAGCACCTAAAACCATGCCCATAGTCATAGCAAGCGTTAGAAAAGCAATTTTTTTCTTATTATTCATAAGATTTTCCTTCCTTGCATTATGCAAATATGTAAGGGAGTTTTTCACTCCTTGACAATTGCATTATAATGCACTGAAAAATGGTTATTAAAGTAAAAACTGATAAACTTTAGGATGTTTTTTGTAAACTTTTAGAAATGTTTACTAAATCTTATAAACATTAATGTATCTAATAATGATAAATAAAAAATAAATATAAATAGAATTAATCTATATTAAGGATATATAAAAACCCTTAGTAAACTTTTTGATTTTCTAGTTTATTTAAGGGCTTTAAATAATCTCTTTTATGACCGCTTTTAGCTCTTCAGCCATTCTTTCATGAGCGGTCACATAAGCATGGTTACTTATTGCGGTATTATCCCCATTAAATCGATGGATATATAAATTCTTATATAAAGGTTTTAAATATTCATATGTTTCTTCATATAAATAGTAGGCATTTTCTTCCTTTAAAGTGCCATAAACCATCAGTATTTTTAGATCTTTATTATTTCTTAATTCATAATCAATAAGCGCTTGATATTGTCTTATAAAATAATTGATTCTTGTATCTCTTAAGTTTTTATCTTCTTGGATATAGGAATTATCATTACAGCCTAATGAAATAATTAAGATATCTTCTTTAAGGACATCTTGATTATCAACATTTGAATTTACTTTGACTTTATCAATAAAATCGATAATACCAATATTCTTAGGATCGGTATAACTAGAGAAAGTTAAACCCCATCCAGAAGCGGAAAATATATCCATTTCCATATCTAATTCATATAAAGCGTGATAAACAAAATCCATAACGGAATCAGAAGTATGGATAGAGGCAAATTCGTTATGACCTAAAATACCAAAGCCTGCCACTGTTGAGTCACCATACACTTTGACTTTTTTATAATAGACATGGTCATAACGATATAGCTCACCGTTAACAATAATATCCTTAATAGCGAGAGCGTTATCATTAGCCTCATTAGCCTTAATAATATCGATATAATGAATACTTTTTTCTTTAAACTTATAGTGATAGACACCACTTTCATTTAAGACTTTTATCTTATTTTTATAATCTCTATCAATGATGATATAGAAATATCCTGGAGAAGGAATATGTTCTAAATAAATAGCAAAAGCATCTCCATTCATCTTAAAAGATAAAGAAGAGCCACCATTATAGAGATAAAGGATGTTATCTTTAAAAAGATATCGTCCGTTAATATGGGTATTAAACAAATCTATCATTAAATTCATTGTATCTTGTATAAGTGAAAGCGCAACTCTAATAAGCGCTGTTTACTAAAATATATAAAAGTTTACAAAAACATTGATTATTATATAAGTGTATGAAAAACTTTATAAAATTATTCCTATTATCCCCAATAGCGTTTTCCGCTATGGGATGTAACAACACGCCTAAAGAACCTAAGCCTGTTGATGTTGTCGTTATCTCTGGTCAAAGTAATGCGGTTGGTTGTACCCATATTAAATGTTTAAAAAGAAGTATGGGTTCAGCAAAAGAATCTGAATATATGAAAGGGTATCCAGACATCCAAATAGCCTATGACTGTTGGACTAAAGATGTTAGAGAAGATAATAGTTCCTATTTCTACTCACAAAATAAGTCCAAAGATAATGACTTTGTTAAAGTAATGTTAGGTCAAGGCAATAGCCAAGCGACATTTGGTCCTGAAATCGGTATCGCTGAAAGAATGCATGAAAAATACGCAGGTAAATTATTCTTAATTAAATATGCCTGTGGTGCTTCTAACTTAAAAGATGACTGGGCAAAAAGAAATTCCCCAATGTATAACAGATTCATTGAATATGTGAAATCACAAATGGATAACTTAAAAGGTAAGGGATATGCCCCTACTATTAAGGCCTTCTGTTGGATGCAAGGTGAAGGTGATTCCTATCCTGGCTATTATGATGAATATTATGACAATTTAAAAGAATTCGTTGGTAATGTTAGAACAGACCTTAAGGAACTCTCTGGTAATAAAGATATGGCATTTATCGATGCTGGTATCAATAACTCCCCACAGTGGCAGTATTACCGTAAAGTAAATGAGGCAAAAGAACAGTTCGCTAACGACAGTGATAATAACTTCTATATCGACACTATTGCAGCGGGTATGCATACAGATCAAGAACCATTTGGAGAAGTTGATACCGCTCACTACGATACAGAATCACAAGTCTTATTAGGAAACTTATTCGCCGAACAATTTGAAAAGTTCTTAGAACCA